>JAIEMN010000022.1 GCA_019752115.1 Gemmatimonadaceae bacterium | reverse complement strand
GGCTTACGACGATGGGAGTGGCGGCGCTCGAACTGAGGGACGTGCTCACGGCACGAGGCATGAAGGCGAGCTGCCGCCATCCCAAATCTGACCTGCGAGGCATCACCTTGGACATACAAGGTATCAGGGGGGAGGCGTAGAGGAAGTGGGCATCAGGACAGCGCGAACCGCGGTCCTGATGCCCACTTCCTTTTGTCCTCCCCCCTGACGCCTGAGGGGTTCCTCACCACTCACCACTCACGCGTCATCCGCCGTCGGCCCATACATCCCCGGCAACGCCACACCCACGAGTCGATAGTAGATCGACAGCTGCGCCCGATGATGGATCATGTGATTGATCACCATGCTCCGAATGATCTCGGCGCGGGTCCCCTTGATCACCGCGTGCCCGCCCGCCAGCGCGCGCCACTCCACGCCCAGATCGGCGTCGGTCACCTGCGGCAGATAGGCCTGAAGTGCAGCAACGCCGGCATCCCACAGCTGCAGATACTCGGCGCTGCTAGACGGAATCTCTTTCGCCGGCATCGGCGTGTCGAAGTTGAGTTCCGTGGTCTGCAGCGTGTAGAGCGCCCACTCCGGGAAGTCGCACAGATGGCGCGCGAGCTTCTTGAGCGGCCAGCTCTTCGCGTGGGGCGCAAAGTCGAGATGGTCCTGCGGAACGCGCTCGAGCATGCGCCGGGTCTGCGCAAACTCGTGGTCGAGATCGCCGAGGGCGGTGGCGAAGAGCGGGGAGGCCATGGTGGGGGAGGCGGAAGGTGGAGGTCGGACTACCCCGGCGCGACGCGGATCGCATGCCAACGCGCCACGTCGGCGGGGGTGTCGAGATCCAAGCTACCGTTACGAATAAAAACCGAAAGTGTGTCGCTTTGCCTCAGGAGATCGCGGGCGCCACGGTCGCCGGTGAGCGCCAGCAGCATCTCGCGATCATAGGGCGGAAAGAGCGCGGGAACGCCACGGACGAGCTCGCTCGATCCATCCGATACCGGGTAGCTCGACGCCACCCGCAGACGGCCGTCGGCACTCGCCGCGAGCAGCGCCTGCACATGGGCCGCGTCCACGGCCGGCATGTCGCAGGTCGCCACGATCACCGCCTGATCGGACGGCCGCGCGGCCACGCCGCACGCGATCGAGGTGCCCATCCCCTCGGCGAAGTGCGCATTGTGCACCGGTTGCACACGGTCGCCGAGGGCAACGCACGCGGCAACGACGTCATCCGCCGCCGCGCCGGTCACCACCGACACCGTCGAGCAACCGCCCTCGAGGAGGACTCGCGCCATGCGGCGCACGAGCGGCTCCCCCGCCGCATCTCGGAGCAACTGCTTCGGCTCTCCGAGCCGAGAGGACTGGCCTGCGGCGAGCAGTACGCCGCCGACCGGCGCGGCGGGGTGCGTCACCGCGTCACCGCGGCGGCAACGGGGTCGCGCACTGGGTCGGCGTGATCGGCTCGGGCTCGGTGTCGCGCAGCCGCGGTGTTGGCGTCCGCGTGTGAATGGGGCTCTGGCGTTCGCGCAGAAACCCGCCCGGGCGTCCGTGCAGGACCGCCTCGATCTCGGCGATCGCGGCGAGCGCAATCGACGCCGGATCTTCCCCACCGAGATCGAGGCCGATGGGGGCGTACACCTTCTGGCGTACGCGCGGCACCAGCGGCCTCCCCTGCTCGGCGCAGGTGGCGGCGACGCGATCGAGCAGCTGCGCGCCGCGGCGCCGAGAGCCCAGCAGCCCGATGTAGCTCACCGGCAATGGCAGGCACATCGCCAACCAGGCGGCGTCTGCCTCGAACACGTGCGACAGCAACGCGACCGCCGTACGGGCATCGCAGGGCAGGGTGGTCAGCGCCGCCGCGAGGTCATCGATGCCACGCAGCGCAACCGTGCGAACGCCGGGCGGTACCTCGAGCCCGTCGAGCATCGCCGGGCGATGGTCGAGGATCGTGACGGTCCAGCCGAGCGTGGCGGCAATCCGGGCGAACGCTTCGGCGCCGCGTCCCGCCCCGACACAGTGCAGCGCAATCGGCGCCACGAGTGGGTCCACGAGCAGGCTCTGCTCCGCGTCGAGCTCCACGAGCGTCGGCGCCGCAATGCGCTGCGCGGTGTCGATCGCCGCCTCGATCTCCGGGGCATCCAGCGCTGCGAGTGGGGCAAGCCCACTCCGCCCACCGGTGGCATGCACCACGGTGAGCACGGCCCCCCCGGCGCGCCGCTGGCGTTGCGCATCGGCGTCGGCCAGCCACCGCCAGTCGGGCAGGGGCTCCAGGAGCAGATGGGCGATGCCGTCGCAGGCGGCCCCGAACCCCCAGATCGTTTCGAGGTCAGTGCGCAGGTCGTAGCGAAGGCGAATCGCCTCGCCCGAGGCGCAGACGGCGGCGGCGCGCGCGGCGACATCGCCTTCGAGGCACCCCCCACTCACCGCGCCGGCCAGAATCCGCCCCTCCGCGTCCACCAGCAGGCGCGCGCCCGGTTGGCGGTACGACGACCCCTCGACCGCCACCAGCGTGGCCAGGGCGAGCGGCACCGTCGGCCGCGCCTCGAGGGCGGCCGCCGCAGCGCGGGCGAGGTCGGCAAATCCGGTCAGAGGAGGCTCCGGGAAGGACTGCCGGAGTCTACTCGCCCCCTCGATGGCGCGCACCTGAAACTTTGCTATGGCGCTTTCCGTTGTTAACCGAAGCAAGTACCCACTTGCGAGCAAGTAACCACTTGCTTTAATCTCAGGTCATGGTAGACGATCTCCGACACCGCATTCTCCACGCCGCCGCCGTGGTCTACGCCCAGCACGGCTGGCGGGGCGCCACCACGCGACGCATCGCCGAAGAGGCGGGCGTCAACGAGGTCACCCTCTTCCGCCACTTCGGCTCCAAGGACGCCCTCCTGGATACGATGATGCGGGAGCTGGCGGCCCTCGATGGGGTGGTCGCCTTCCCCGAAGTCCCGGCCGATCCCGAGGCCGAACTGCTGCGCTGGATGATGGCGCAGCACGTCCATGTCGCGTCCCGCCGCGCCCTGGTGCAACAGATGATGTCCGACGCGCTCGAACGCCCCGACGCCGCCAGCTGTGCGTCACAGGGGCCCAACAGCGCGGCGGCGTCGCTTCGCGACTACGTCGTCAAGCTGCGCCGCAACGGGCTCATCGCCGGCCCCGAACAGATCTCGCCCACCGAGGTCGCCGCGGCCGTCACCATGCTCATGGGGGCGTTGTTCTCCGATGCCATGCATCGCGAGCTCATGCCCGAAATGTTCTCGCAGACCGTCGACGACAGCCTGCGAGCGTACGTGCGCATCTTCCTGCGCGGACTCGGCGCGTTGCCGGCGGCTCCTGCCGCCAGCGACGCCGACGTCGGCACACCGATGCGCCCTTTCACCACATCGGCGGTGCCCGAATGATGCCTCTTCCGGGTGCGCGTACCGTAGGCCGCGCACTGACTCTCACCCTGCTTGCGTTCGCGCCGTCCGTCGGCGCCGCGCAGCAGGCGCCGGCGCAACCGGCGCCACGGCCGCTGTCGCTGGCCGAGGCGCTGTCGCTCGCCGGTGCCACCTCCGAGCAGGTCGCCATCGCCAAGGCCGGCGAGCAGCGCGCGCGCGGCGCGCTCGGCTCGGCGCGCTCGGCGCTGCTCCCGCAGGTCAACACCACCCTCGACTGGCGCAAGACGCTCGAGAATCAGTTCGCGGCGATCTCCAAGCGCGCCAGCAGCGGCAGTTCCAGCGGCGGCAGCGATACGTCGAGCAGTGGCGGTAGCAATCCCGCTGCGAGCATCACCCGCATCTTTGCGAGTGAGTACACCCTGACCGCGGGGATCGCGGCGTCGCAGCCCATCTTCACCGGTGGACGAGCGACGGCCAACATCAAGGCGGCCCGTCTGCAGCGCGAGAGCGCCGAGATCGGCATCACCAGCGCACAGGCGCAGGTGCAGCTCGATGTCACGCAGGCGTACTACGATGCGGCGCTCGCCGACCGTCTCGTGACCATCGCGGAATCGACGCTCGTGCAGTCGGAGCGGACGCTCCGCCAGGTACAGCTCACCCGCAGCGTCGGCTCGGCGTCGGAGTTCGAACTGATCCGCGCCCGGGTCACCCGCGACAATCAGCGGCCGGCCTGGCTGCAGTCCAAGACGCAGCGCGAGCTCGCGTTCGCTCGGCTGCGCAATCTGCTCGATCTGCCGGCGAACACGCCGCTCGTGCTCACCGACAGCATTGCCGAGCAGCCGGTGGCGCCGGCCGCCACGGCGGCTCCGGTCACGACGGTGACGGTGGATCCGTCCACCGTGCTGACGATCGACCCGCGCGTCTCGAGCAGTGTGTCGCAGGTGGTGGCCGCGACCGATACGGCCAGTCGCTCCCGCGCGTCGGTGAAGCAGGCCGAGAAGTCGGTGAGCGTCGCGGAGCAGCAGCTCCGTGCGGCCAAGGCGGCGCGGTTGCCGCAGCTGAGCGCCAACACGCAGTACCAGCGTCTCGCCTATCCGGTCAATGCGCTGCCGTCGAGTCTGCGCGACTTCTTTCCGAACTGGACGGTGGGGCTCGGTTTCTCGTATCCGCTGTTCACCGGCGGCAACGTGAAGGGGCAGATCCTGCAGGCCGAAGCCGGCGTGGCCGATGCCCGCCAGCGTCTCAAGCTCGCGCAGGAGAACGCCTCGCTCGACGCGCGGCAGGCCACGCTGCAGCTCACCGAAGCCGAAGCCACCTGGCTGGCGAGTGTGGGTACCGCTGAACAGGCGCAGCGCGCCTACGACATCGCGGAAGTGCGCTTCCGCGAAGGTATCTCCACGCAGATCGAACTCTCGGATTCGCGCGTGCAGCTCCAGCAGGCGCTCGCGAACCGGGCCCGCGCTGCGCGCGACCTGCAGGTCGCCCGCAAGCGCCTGGAACTCTTGCCCTACCTGCCGCTCGGTAGCACGAGCGCCGCTCCCACGACTACCGGAACCGGCCGATGACGACCCCTTTGCGCCAGTCGGCGCTTCTCCTCGCTGTTGCCTTCGCTGCTGCGGCCTGCGGCAAAAAGGACAAGGCCGATGCTTCGGCCACCACGCCCACCGTGCAGGCGATCGGCCCCGAGAACATCGCGGTCGCGCGCACGGACACGCTCAAGAGCGGCCCCGCGATCTCCGGCACGCTCGTCGCCGATCGCGAGGCGCGCATCCGCGCCGAAGTGGCCGGTGCGGTGCTGCAGACGTATGTCGACGAAGGGCAGCCGGTGTCGGAAGGCACGACGCTCGCCCGGATCGATGATGCGGTGCTGCGCGATGCCGCCGCGTCGGCACGCTCCGGTGCCGCGCAGGCGGCACTGGCGGCGGAGCAGGCCGAACGGGAGCTCAAGCGCGCGCAGGCGCTGTCGGCGGCTGGCGCCATCGCCGATCGCGATGTCGAAAGTGCGCAGCGCGCCAATCTGGGGGCGCAGGCGCAGCTCGCCGATGCCAAGTCGCGCGTGGCGACCGCGGAGAAGAACCTCAAGAACGCGACCATCCGCGCGCCGTTCGCGGGCGTGGTGGCGGAAAAGTCGGTGAGCCCGGGCGACATCGTGTCGCCGGGTGCTGCGCTGTTCACCGTGATCGATCCGCGCAGTCTGCGTGTCGAAGCGTCGGTGCCGGCCACGGCGCTCGGTGATGTGCACGTGGGCGCGCCGGTCATGTTCACGGTCAATGGCGCCAATCGCGAGCTCGTCGGCAAGATCAGCCGCGTGGCGCCGATGGTGAACGCGCAGACCAAGCAGGTCGGCATTCAGGCCACCGTGCCCAACGGCGCGAACGCGCTCGTCGCGGGGCTCTTCGTCGAAGGGCGTGTGGCGTCCCAGAAGCGTGTGGGGGTGCTGGTGCCCGAACAGGCCGTCGATCAGACGGGCATCGTGGCCAACGTGATGCGCGTCAAGAACGGCAAGGTGGAGAAGATCGAAGTGCAGGTCGGGCTGCGTGATGACGCGGCCGAGCTGCTCGAGATCACGTCGGGACTCGCGGGTGGCGACACGGTACTGCTCGGGGCGGCGCGCGGCATCTCCGCGGGCACGTCGATCACCGTGTCCGCGCCGAAGGATGCGACGGCTCCGGCACAAAAGCCCGTCAAGAACTGAGGCCGGACCATGTTCATCTCTGATTTTGCGATCAAGAAGCCGCTGCTGACGATCGTGGCCATGCTGGCCCTCGTCGGCTTCGGTGCGGTCGCGCTCACGCAATTGCAGACAGACGAGTTTCCGGAAGTGCAGCCGCCGATCGTGCTCACGACGGCGGTGTACCCGGGCGCCTCGCCGGAGCAGGTGGAGCGCGAAGTGCTCGAGCCGATCGAGGAGGCCATCCAGTCGATCTCGGGCGTGAAGAGCATCAACGGCGAAGCGCGCGACGGCTTCGCGCTCATCCGCACCGAGTTCGTGTTCTCCAAGGATGTGCAGGAGGCGACGCAGGACATTCGCGACGCCATTGCCACCAAACGGCAGGACCTGCCGCAGGAGCTCGAGGAGCCGATCATCCGCAAGTTCAACGACCTCGACGGTCCGATCGTGACGCTGTCGATGTGGTCGAACTCGCTCTCGCCGGCGCAGCTGACCCAGCTCGCCGATCCCGGGATCACGCGTGAGCTGCGCGCCATTCCGGGCGTGGCCGATGTGTCGGTGACAGGCGCGGTGAAGAAGGAACTCACGGTCAATCTCGATCCGGCGCGCATGCAGGCGGCGGGGGTGAGCGTGCCGCAGGTCGTGGCCGCGGTGCAGAGTGGCAACCTCGCGGTGCCGGTGGGGCGCCTCAACGGCACGCTCGACGAACGCACGATTCGTCTGCGCGGCCGTCTCGACGGCGCTCAGGACTTCATGCAGCTGGTGATCGCCGAGAAGGGCGGGCGCGTCATCCGGCTGGCGGATGTGGCCACCGCCACCGAGGGCTATGAAGAGCAGCGGACGATGGCGCTCTTCAATGGCCGCGATGCGGTCGGTCTCGAGATCAAGAAGACCAAGGGGTACAGCACGACGGCGGTGGCCGACGCGGTCATCAAGAAGATGGACCAGCTCCGCCCGACGCTGCCCAAGGGGGCGAACCTCGAAGTCGTAAAGAACAAGGGCACGCGCGTCACGAACTCCGTGAACAACGTGCAGTCCGCGCTGATCGAAGGCGCGGTGCTCACCGTGCTGGTGGTGTTCGTGTTCCTGAACTCGTGGCGCTCCACGGTGATCACGGGTCTGGCGCTGCCGGTCTCGGTGCTCGCGAGCTTCGTGGCGGTGTGGGCGTTCGGGTTCACGCTCAATACCATGTCGCTGCTCGGACTGTCGCTGGCGATCGGTATCCTGATCGACGACGCCATCGTCGTCCGCGAGAACATCGTACGGCATGTGGAGATGGGGAAAGACCATTACACGGCCGCGCGCGAGGGGACGGCGGAGATCGGCCTGGCGGTGGCGGCGACCACCTTCTCGATTGTGGCGGTCTTCGTCCCGATCGCGTTCCTGCAGGGCCTGAGTGGTCAGTGGTTCAAGCCCTTCGCGCTCACCATTGCCTGCTCGGTGCTGGTGTCGCTGTTCGTGTCCTTCTCGCTGGACCCGATGCTGTCGGCCTACTGGCCCGATCCGCATCAGACCGAGGACCAGAAGAGCTGGATCACCAAGCAGCTCGACAAGTTCAATCACTGGTTCAACGGCCTGGCGAACGGCTACCGCCGGATGATCGGCTGGGCGCTCGACCATCCGAAGAGCATGGTCGCCCTGGCGGTCGGTACGTTCGTGGTGGCGCTCGCGATGCCGGCGGCCGGGCTGGTCGGTGGCGGGTTCTTCCCGCTGGAGGACAACGCCGAGCTGCAGATGACGCTGGAGACGCCGCCGGGCGGCAATCTCGACTACCTGCGGCAGAAGACGCAGGAAGTGCTTGCGCTGGGCGACTCCACGAAGCACCCCGAGGTGTTGTACACCTTCGTCAGTGCCGGCGGCGCGAACGGCGCGGTCGACAAGGCGAGTGTGTACTTCAAGCTCAAGCCGAAGGCCGACCGCTTGAAGAAGGGCCAGCTGACGGCCGAGGATCTGGCGTCGGCGATTCGCCGCGAGGTGAAGCGGATCGGCGGGGCGAGCGTGGCGGTGTTCACGAACGACTTTGCCGGCGCGCAGAAGCAGATCTCGCTTGAGCTCCGCGGGACCAACAAGGCAGCGCTGCAGAGCGTCGCCGATCAGTACCTCACGGCCTTGCAGGGTATCCCGGGGGCCGTGGACGTGGGGCTCAGCACCAAGGGGCAGAAGCCGGAGCTCACGGTGCAGGTGGATCGTGGTCTGGCCGGTGCCCTGGGGCTCAGCATCGGGAGCATTGCGCAGGCGCTGCGGCCGGCCTTTGCGGGGCTCGATGCCGGCGACTGGGTTGATCCGTCGAACGAGACGCGCAAGGTGATGGTGCGCCTCTCCCCCGAGGCCCGTGCGCGGGGCAGCGACCTGGCGCAGTTGCCCGTGGGCGTGGGGCAGGGCGCGAATGCCACGCTGATTCCGCTGGCGCAGGTGGCGCAGATCAAGAACGAGTTGGGCCCGGCGGTGGTGAATCACCTCGATCGCGACAACGTGATCAAGGTCGAGGCCAATGTCGCGGAGCGCTCGCTCTCGGAGGTGCGCGCCGACATCGACAAGCAGATTGCCACCATCGCACTGCCTCCCGGCGTGCGCCTCACCAGCGGTGGCCAGGTGCAGCAGCAGCAGGAGGTGTTCACCAACATCTTCATCGCGCTCGGTGTGGCGATCGCGCTGATGTATCTGATCCTGGTCGTGCAGTTCCAGTCGTTCCTCGATCCGATTGCCATTCTCATCTCGCTGCCGCTGTCGCTGATTGGCGTGATGGGTGCGCTCGCGCTCACCGGCAACACGATCAACCTCATGAGCCTGATTGGGGTGATCCTGCTCTGCGGCATCGTGGCGAAGAACGCCATCCTGCTCATCGACTTCGCCAAGTCGGCGCGCGAGGTGCAGGGGATGCCGTTGCGTGAGGCGCTGATCGAAGCGGGCGCGATTCGCTTGCGTCCGATTCTCATGACGACGTTCGCGCTGATCGCCGGCATGATTCCGGTGGCGCTCGGTCGCGGCGAAGGGGCCCAGTTCCGCGCACCACTCGGCGTGGCGGTGATTGGTGGCGTGGTCACGAGCACCGTGCTCACCCTGCTGGTGATCCCGACCTTCTACGAGATCTTCGACAATGCGCGTGCCCGCGTGATGCGCATGGTCGGGCTGACGGCGCCGCACACCGGCCAGTTCGCCACGTTCGAAATGCCCGTGCCGGGGGTCGGCGACTGAGTTTGTCGCCGCGAACGTAGCGGCCGGATCCCACGACCGCGGTGGTTGGGCACTCCCCAACTGCCGCGGTCGTTTGGTGTAGATTCACCATCCCCATGCGACCGCCGTTCCTGCCTCTCGCCCTGCTCGCCGACGCCGCATCGTGGTTGGCCGCGCTCTCCGACGCCCCGTGGACGTACGTGGTGCTCGGGGCCACGGCGATCGTGACGGAGGAACTCGGCCCCATCTTCGGCGGCATCGCCGCCCACGAAGGGGAGTTGCAGATCAGCCGGGTCATCGTGGCCATCACCCTTGGCGGGTGGATCGCGGGCGCGTTGCTCTACGCGCTCGGGCGCCTCAAGTGGGAGGCGATCCGGCGCCGTTTCCCCAAGGCACGCGCCACGGGCACCGTGGCCCTACGGGTCGTCCGCAACAACCAACTGAAGGCGTCGTTCTTCGTACGCTTCGCCTTCGGGTTGCGGATCGTGCTGCCGATGGCCTGCGGTGCCGCGCGGGTCCCGTTGTACATCTACCTGCCGGTGTCGCTCGTCGGTTCCGCTATCTGGACAGCGGTATTCACCGGTGTGGGCTACGCGGCCGGTGAAGCCGCCGTGCAGGCGATGGGGCACTTCGGGCGCGTGGGCGAGGTCATCGGCGCGATCGCCGTGACCACCGCGGTGATCGCGTTCTTCAAGTGGGACCGCCGGCGGCGCGAGCGGAAGGCGTTACGGAAGACCAGGCCGCACCGAGTACCCGAAACCCAAGACCAAGAACCCGAAACCCAGAACTGATCGGTTCTGGGTTTCGGGCTTTAGGTCGTGGGTTGTGGGTCGACGGCGGCTGCGGCTTCTCGCAGGGCTGCCCACGCGCGGGTGATATGCACCCGGTCGGTGCGAATGTTGCCGATCGCGAGGCGGAGGGTGTAGCGCCCGGCGATCTTCGTGTGCGACAGATAAGCGTCACCGCTGGCGTTCACGCGCTCCATGATCTGCGCGTTCACGGCGGCAATCTGCTCCTCACGCCAGCCGGCCGGCGCATAGCGGAAGCACACCAGCGAGAGCGTCACGGGAGCGGTGAGCTCCCAGCCGCCCTGTTCGAAGTGCACCATGCCCGCGAACTCGCGCGCCAGCTCGCAGTGAAAGCGAATGCGTTCGGCGAGTCCGTCGGCGCCATACGCGCGCAACACCATCCACAGCTTGAGGGACCGGAAGCGGCGCCCGAGCTGAATGCCGTAATCCATCAGGTTGACCGCCGAATCCTGCGTCTTCGTGACGAGATACTCCGGCAGCAGCGCAAAGGCTTGCTTGAGCGCGTCGGGATGCTTGGTATACAGCACCGAGCAATCCATGGGAGTGAACAGCCATTTGTGCGGATTCACCACCAGCGAGTCGGCACCGTCCACGCCGTCGAGCAGATAGCGCAGTTCGGGGACGATCGCCGCCGGTCCGCCATAGGCGGCGTCCACATGCACCCAGCAGTCGTAGCGACGGGCGATGCGGACCACGTCAGGCACCGGATCGATACTGGTGACGCTCGTCGTGCCAACGCAGGGCACGATCGCGATCGGTCGATATCCGCGCGCCACGTCGTCGGCGATCGCCTGCTCCAGCGCGTCGGCGCGCATGCGGAACTGCGCGTCGGCCGGCACCTTCACGAGATTGTCGTGGCCGAGCCCGAGGGCAATGACCGCCTTGTCGATGCTCGAGTGCACATGCTCGCTCGCGTACACGCGCAGCACCGGCATGTCGGCGCGACCGGCCATCCCCTGCGCGCGGACATCCAGCCCCGCGCGTTCACGCGCCGCCGCGAGCGCATAGAACGTGGACACGCTGGCGGTGTCGGTGATCTGGCCGAACCACCCCTCGCCCAGCCCCATGAGCTGGCGCAGCCAGTCCACGGCCACCTGCTCGAGTTCCGTCACCGCCGGGCTGGTGACCCAGAGCATGCCGTTCGCATTCAACGCGGCGGCCAGCAGCTCCCCCAGAATGCCCGGGTACGACGCGCTGTTCGCGAAGTACGCCATGAACCCGGGATGATTCCAGTGGGTGATGCCGGGGAGGACGGTGCTGTGGAAGTCGCGCAGCATCGCATCGAGCGGTTCCCCGCGCGTCGGCGGCGACGCGGGCAGCGCCTCTCGCACATCGCCAGGCTGCACGCGGCTCCGCACGGGATACTGCTGCGGATGCTCGAGATAGTCAGCGATCCAGTCGACCGCCGCGTGGGCGGCGGCGCGGAAGTCATCGGCGGGGAGATCGCCCAGAAAGGGGGCACTGTCACGCGAAGGGGTCGGATCGGCCATGCTGCAAAGTTGCTGCGGCGCCGGTTACGCGGTAGCCTGAGACATGACGACCTCCCGCCGAGACTTCGTGAAGGATGCCGCGCTGTTGGGATGTGCGGCCATCAGCCTGCCATCCGTGGCCGGGGCGGCCCCCGCCGACCACGCGCCGCGTGAACCGATGCCGCTCGCGCCGCTTGATGGCCCGCTCGACGCGGTCGCCCGCGACGAGGCCTACTGGGCGAAGGTGGCCGAGCAGTATGCGGTGACGAAGGAGGTCATCAACCTCGAAGCCGGCTATTTCGGGCTGATGGCCGCGCCGGTGCTCAAGGCGTACCACGCGCATCTCGACCGGGTGAACCGCGAGAACTCGTACTTCGCCCGGCGCGCGTACCCGGCGATGTTCATCGCCGCTCGTCAGGCGGTTGCCGAGTTCGTGGGCGCCAAGCCCGAGGAACTGCAGCTCGCTCGCGGGGCCACCGAGGCGCTGCAGGCGCTCATCGTGCAGTACAAGGGCGTCGGGGCCGGTGACACGGTGATGTACGCCGACCTCGATTACAACGCGATGCAGTGGGCCATGAACGCGCTCGCGGCCGAGCGCGGGGCGAAGGTGGCCACCCTCAACATCCCGGAGCCGGCCTCCGAAGCGGCCGTGCTCGAGGCGTATACCAGAGCACTCGACGCGAACCCCCGCACCAAGCTGCTGCTGCTCACGCACTGCAACAACAAGACGGGGCTGATCATCCCCGTGAAGCAGATCGCCGCGTTGGCGAAGGCGCGTGGGGCCGATGTCGTGGTGGATGCGGCGCACTCGTTCGGGCAGGTGCCGCTCACGATGGATGACCTCGGCGCCGACTTTGTGGGGCTCAACCTGCACAAGTGGATCGGGGCCCCGGTGGGCGCCGGCGCGATGTACATCCGGAGCGGCCGCCTCGACGCCATCGATCGCATGCACGCCGATGAGGCGTTCCCGCTCTCGAATATCGGCAGCCGCCTGCACACGGGCACCACCAACTTTGCCACGGTGATGGCGATCCCGGATGCCATCGCCTTTCAGCGTTCCATCGGCATTCCGCAGAAAGCGGCGCGCCTCCGCTACCTGCGCGATCGCTGGGTGCACGCGGTGCGCGACGTGGCCGGCGTGCAGGTGCTCACCCCCGAGGAGCCAGGGCTCTGCGGGGCGATCACGGGCTTCCGCCTCCACGGCCGCGGGGACAAGGCGGCCAATGACGCGCTCGCCAAGACGCTACTCGACGAGTTCCACATCTTCACCTTCCAGCGCACCGGCCTCGCCAAGGGCGACTGTGTGCGCGTGACGCCCACGCTGTTCAATACGCCGGCGGATCTCGACAAGCTTTCTGTCGCCATCAAAACCATCGCTGCGCGTGGGTAGTTCGCCGAACTGCTCGCACAGAGTGCACAAAGAGCCACAGGGGACACAGAGACAGCCAGTGCTGCGCTGTTCTCCGTGCCCCCTGTGGCTCTTCGTGCACTCTGTGCGAGCCCTTTAGTCCAACTCAGGGCGTCTTCGGAATCCCGCCACTCGTCAGGAACTCCAGCGCCACGTTGGCCAGCGCGCGCGTGCCAACCGGCAGCGCCGCATCATCGCCCTGGAAGAGCGGCGAGTGGTTCGACGCCACGTTGAACAGATCCACGTTCGGCGGCGTCACGGCCAGGTTGAAGAAGAACCCCGGTGCCTTGTCGGCGAAGCGCGAGAAATCCTCACCGGCCATGCTCGGCCCCTTGGACTCGAACGCCTTGCCGTTCGCCACGCGCTTGAGCGCCGGCGAAAACCGCGAGACCATCGCCACGTTGTTGTTCGTGCTGCTGTAGCCCAGGTCCACGTGCACTTCCGCGGTCGCGCCGTTCGCTTCGGCGATCTTCTGCGCGATGAGCTTCATCTTTTCGCCGATCACCTGCCGCGACTTGGCGTCGAAGGTGCGGATGGTACCGATCATCCACACCGAGTCGGGGATGATGTTCTCGCGCAGGCCGCCGTGAATGGCGCCCACCGTGACGACCGCCGGACCTGCTGTGAGATCGAGCGAGCGCGACACGATCGTCTGAAGCGCACTCACAATCTCCGCGCTGGCGACGATCGGGTCCACCGCGTTCGACGGCATCGCGCCATGCCCCTGCTTGCCGCGCACGATGATCTTCCAGCTGTCGGCGGCGGCGGTGATCGACCCGCTGCGATACGACAGCGTGCCGCTCGGGCCCGGCCCCACGTGCAGGCCGAACACGCCGTCCACGCCGTTCATCGCCCCGGACTCGATCATCGCCTTCGCCCCACCATTGGGCGGCACTTCCTCGGCGGGCTGGAACATGAACTTCACCGTGCCCGGGATCTTGGCCTTCATGCCGGCGAGCACTTCGGCCGTGCCCATGAGCATGGCCGTGTGCATGTCATGGCCGCAGGCGTGCATGATCCCGGTCTCGACGCCGTTGTAGACGGTGCGCACCGTGCTCTTGAACGGCACATCCACCTGCTCGGCGACCGGCAGCGCATCCATGTCGGCACGCAGCGCCACGGTCGGCCCCGGCTTGCCCCCCTTGAGGATGCCAATCACCCCAGGAATGCCGCCGACATTCTCCTGCACCTCGAGCCCGAGCGACTTGAGATGCGCCGCGACGAGCGCCGCGGTGCGCTTCTCCTGGTAGCCGAGTTCGGGGTGCTGGTGAATGTCGTGCCGCCAGGCCGTGATCTTGTCGGCAATCGCGGCGGTGCGTTTGTCGATCTCGGCGGCGAGCGCGGGATCGAACGGGGATTGCTGGGCGGCGAAGGGCGCCGCCGCGAGCAGGAGCGTGGCGAGGGAGTGTCTGAGCGTCTTCATAGTCCGTGGTCTGAAGCAAACCCAGAACCCACGACCTAAAACCCGAAACACAAAACCGATCAGTTCAGGGTTCCGAGCTTTAGGTCATGAGTTGTGAGTTAATTGTTGTTCCCCTTCGGCTTCGTCACCTGCGGCCGCACCGTCGGGTACTCGATCCCGAGCTGCTCCAGGTACGTCTTATACTTCGTCGGATCGTAGTAGAACTTCTTCTGCTGCTCGCGGAAGCGCGCCATGATCTCGGCGTTCAGATACGTGGGCGGCATGTCCGAGGGCCGGATGAATGGCTGGTACTTCACGTCCTTCGTCTGGACGTTTTTGAAGTAATCCCACGCGTCCGCCACGACCTTGGGCGTCAGGAAGATGTCGAGCATCGTCATCGCCTGCACCTTCGCCCCAGCGAGCGCGCCCTTGTGGGCGATCGGCGTGGCCATCGATATGGCGTTCGCCCAGTTGTGCCCCGGCAGCCCCGGAATGTTCGACGGATAGCGCAGCGTCACCGTCGGCACATTCCACGACACGTCGCCGATGTCGTCCGAGCCACCGCCCGTGAAGGCACGGGTATCGCCACCGCGGAGCTGCTTGTTCACATCGTTCGCCAACCCGAACGCCGGATTGCCGAGTTCGGCCTGAATGCCCTTGGCGATCGTCTGGTCCTTGTCGTCCCACTTGGGCATGCCCACCACCTGGATGTTGGCGTGCATCGCTTCGGCGATCGGCTTGCTGAAATGGCCGCTCCAGCCGCTGCCCAGAATGTTCACCGTGTCGAGCTTGGTGTTCGTCATCATGGCCGCGCCGGCCGCGATCTGCTTGCCGATCTCGAAGAGCGCCATCGTGCGCGGGTAGTCTTCCTCGCGGAAGTAGAACCAGATGCTCGCCGTGCTGGGCACCACGTTCGGCTGGTCGCCGCCGTCCTTGATGACATAGTGCGAGCGCTGCGCGAGGCGCAGGTGCTCACGGCGATATTCCCAGCCCGTGCCCATGAGCATCGCGGCGTCGAGCGCCGAGCGGCCGCTCCATGGCGCCCCGGCGGCGTGCGCGCTTTCGCCACGGAACTTGAATTCAGCCGAGATCAGCGCGCTCGAGCCGCTCGGGCCGTACGACACGCCCAGATCATTGCCGACGTGCGTGAAGAGCGTCACGTCGGTGTTCTTGAAGATGCCCGCGCGCACGAGGAACGCCTTGCCGGCCATCTGCTCTTCGGCGATGCCCGGCCAGAGCAGGATTGTGCCGTTGATCTTGTCGCGCATCATGAGCTGCTTCACGACAATCGCGGCCACGATGTTCACGGCCTGCCCGGAGTTGTGCCCTTCGCCATGCCCCGGGCCGCCGGTGATCATCGGATCCTTGTAGCCCACGCCCGGCTTGTTGCTGGCCTGCGGGATGCCGTCCACGTCCGAGCCCAGCGAGATCTCCGGCTTGCCGGTCCCGTAGCTCCACTTCGCCGTCCACGCGCTCGGCATGCCGGCGACGCCCTTCTCGATCGTGAACCCTTCCTTGGCCAGCAGCGTGGTGATGTACTTCTGCGTCTCGAATTCCTGGAAGCCGAGTTCCTGGAAGGAGAAGAGCATGTCCACGATTTCCTGCACCTGCTTGGAGCGCGCCTCCACCATCTGCAGCGCTTCGGCCTTCAGCTTCTCGAGGCGCGGATCGGCGGCGGCTGTTGCTGGCTGGGCCGCGGCCTGCGCCGGGAGGGCGAGCGGGGTGGCGGGAAGCGCCGCGAGGGAGGCGGCGAGACCCGCACGGCGGGTCCAGCGGGAAAGGGCAGGGGCAAAGGGCACGGCCGGTCTCCTGAAACGTTGGCGATCATCCGGGGGTCGAACCTTCCGAAGTTACGCCCATCGGGGAGAAACCGCTCGCGCCGCCGTCGCGTACGGGCCCTCGTTGCCCCGAAGGTCCTTCCCCTGCTTTCGTTCCCGTATGCGTCGTCCCTTTGTCCTGCTCGCGGTCTGCTCGGTGGTGTCCGCCGGGCATCTGGCGGCCGCCCAAGCTCCGCAGCCCCCCAAGGCCCCGCCGGCTCCGGCGAAGGCCACGGCGGGAACGCCCAAGCGCGATACCCTCACCGCCGACGAGCGTCGCGCCATCCGCGAGGCGTCACGTGACGCCCGCTCCATCTCGCGTCGCCGGACCGCGGGGGACAGCGTCGAGCGGGCCACCCGCACGGCTGAAGCGGCGACCACGGCATTCGCCTCGCCGGAGGCGCGTGTGATCTTCGACCGCGCGCGGGCGGCCCGCGAGCGGCAGGACAGCGCGCTCAAGGCGTACCGGGCTACCACGACGCAGCGGATGTCGGTTGGGCTCGGCGCCCGCCGGTTGGGGTTCGAAAAGCTGCTCTTCCGAGGAGACAACGTCGCCGAGATCTCCTGGCGCCGCGATGTGGGCGTCCGGGTCCGCCCGATTGGCTCGCGCATGGTGGTGCCCATGGGCGGCGAGACGGGTGGCGACTTCGTGAGCGCCGTCTCCATTCCGTACTTCCCGGGTCGCGAGCAATTGTGGTTCCCGTCGTCCGATTTCGGCATGGTGAAGACCGAGGTGGACGAGCGCGAGATGATTCATCCGCTGGCGCGCGGCGCCGAACGTTTCTATCGGTACCAGACGGGCGACTCGGCCGATATCACGCTCCCTGACGGCAAAGTCATCCGCCTGCGCGAACTGCGCATTGCGGCGCGCAAGCCGGAGTGGCGGTCGTTCGTGGGGTCGTTCTGGTTCGACGCCGATGGCGGCCAGCTCGTGCGTGCGGCGTATCGCATGGCGTCGGAGATCGACATCTGGAGCGTTGCCGACGAGGAAACCGAGAAGGATGTCGCCGAGCGGCTCGCGATGCGCCCGGTGCGGGATTCGCTGTTGCGTGCCCGTCTGCCGCGCGACGTGTACGTCAAGGACAGTATCGAGCGCGCGCGCCTCGAGAAGTTTCAGGGGCAGAATCCCGACGACAAGCCACCGGCCTGGGTGACCGCCACGTTCCGCCCGATGAAGGCCAGCCTCGATGCGATCACCGTGGAGTACGCGCTCTACAAGGGGAAGTTCTGGCTCCCCCGCATGCACAGCGCCACGGCGAACGCCGAAGCGATGTTCATGCGCATTCCGGTGCGCTTCGACGAGAAGTTCAGCTACGATGATGTCGACGGCGACTTCACGCTGCCGGCGTTGCCGCCCGCCCGCAATCGGTTCGCCGCGAAGGATTCGGCGAAGGCCGACAGCCTGGCGGTGGATCTCGACAACACCGGCGTCGAGGTCACGGTCAGCTCGTCGGACCGCAAGAAGACGCCGGCGCAGCGCGATTCCATCGAGCGTCGCCGCTACGGGACCTCCAAGCTCCGGCAGTGTTCGAAGGACAGCGTGTGGACGCGCGTCGAGGAGCGCTACGAGGGCGCCGTGCGCATCGCCTATGACCTGCCGTGCGACATGGATCGACTGGGCAAGTCGCCGGCACTGCCCGCGCTCGATGCAAGTGATGCGGACGTCTTCGACATGGCGAGCGCCGAACGGCTCGTCGATGCGCTCGGGATGTCCCTGCAGACGCCGTGGGCGCCGCAACTGCCCAAGGTGCGCGTGGGCTCCGATCTCATGCGCTACAATCGCATCGAAGGGCTGTCCGTTGGAGCGGAAGTGAAGCAGGTGCTTGGGGCCGGCTACACCCTCACCGGCGTCGGGCGCTTCGGCTTTGCTGATCTGCACGCCAATGGTGAGTTGACCCTCGCGCGCGGCACCGGGCTCCGCACGGTCAGCCTCACCGGGTATCATCGCCTCTCGGCCACGAATCCCGACTGGGCCGGCGCGCTCAGCTTCGGGCCGTCGCTGCCGGCGCTCCTCTATGGCCGTGACGAAGGGTTCTACTACCGCGCCATGGGGGCCTCCCTTGGCGAACATCGCGAACAGCGAAAGGGGTCGCTCGACTACCGCCTGTTCATCGAGCGGCAGTGGACCGCCGGCGATACTGGCGTGGTGAACACCTTCTCGTTTGCCCGCGCCTTTGGGGACCGGCGCTTTGCCCCGAACATCATCGCGGAGCCGAGCACGTTCACCGGCGTGGATCTGACGTGGGCGCGTACGCTGCTCGACCAGCCGCGCGGCTGGCGGCTGGTTGGGATTACCCGCGCCGAGGCGGCCACGGGCACGTTCGAGTATGCGCGCGGGTCGCTGGAGACGACCGTCTCGCACGGGCTCGGGCGGCGCGCCTCCTTCGCGCTCACCGGCTCGGCCGGCAGCTCGGCAGGGCGCCTGCCGATCCAGCGGAACTGGTTCCTGGGCGGGCTGCGCACCGTGCGCGGCCAGTTTCCGGGCACCCAGAATGGCAATGCCTTCTGGTACAGCCGGGCCGAACTCGGGACGCGGCAGGGCTTTGCGCGGCCGATCGTGTTCTACGACATGGGGTGGGCGGGGAGCCGGAGCGCGTTCGGGCAGGGGATGATGCAGCGGGGGGCCGGGGTGGGCTTCGGCTTCCTGGACGGGCTGCTGCGGGTCGATTTCGCCCGTGGCCTCAACCCGGCCAAGCGCTGGCGCACGGACATCTACCTCGGGGCCCCACTCTGAGCCCTGGCGGGGCGGGACGGGCCTTCTCAGCCGCGGAATGACCGAAGAGGGGACGAAATCGTCCCCTCTTCGCGCCTTCGGGTAGTCCGGGGCCCCAGATCTTCACGACGGAGTGAAGCCATGTCCCTCGACCTCGTCTACGCCGCGGCGCTCGGGCTGCTGATCCAGCAGCTCCGAGACAAGGCGCCCATGTCCGATGTGCTCGCGAGTGTGGCGCGACTGTGCGCCCTCGCGCGCGTGGGCTCGGTCACTATTCGCGCCGCGACGCTGGACAGCGAGCGCGCGGACAGCGTGGGCATGGCGAGCCGGCTGCTGCAGGACACGATGCACGCGCACGGCATCGAGGCGATGGACATCGCGACGACCGTCACCGAGACCGAGTTTCTCAAGCTCGCCGGGATTCTGTCGGGCACACCGTCGATCGTGGCGGGGAGCATCGTGGAAACCGCCGAAGCGCTGTCGATCTGGAACGTGCGGCTGCGTGCCTTTGGCGCCAAGCTGCGCCCCACTCCGCTGGGCATGAAGGCGGTGGACACGCCGGCACCCGCCGCGCCGTCGGCGGCATCGGCCCCCGAGCCGGCGGACGCGGCCCCGGCCGATACACCGTCGCCGGCGCTCGAAGACGAGCTCGCACTGGCCCTGCATCGCGGCGATGGGCGCACGGTGTGTCAGCTGCTGCTGGCGCTCACCGGCTCCGCCTTCGCGCGGGCGGCGACGCCGGAGGTGCTCCACCTGGTGGTGGAGCAGCTCCTCGAAGCGGCGATCACGTACGATGACGCGCATGCGCTGCTGGATCGCGCGGGGGTCACCGGCGCCCGCGCCGTCTTCGCCCAGCTCGTGGCCGCCACCGACACCTCCGAGCGGCGCTTCCTCTACGATCTGGCGGCGACCCTCGCCGGCATTGGCGTGGTGGCCCGCGAACACGCGCACGACCAGCGCTGGTACGTGGTGCGCAACGCGGCCGGACTCATGGGCGAGTCGCGCGATCCGGACATGATCTCGGAGCTTGGCAAGCTGCTGCGCTACGAAGACCAGCGCGTGCGCATCGCCGCCGTCGTGGCGTTGGGGCAGATCGGCGGTCCACTGGCCCTCGCGCGGCTCGAGTCGGTGCTGTTCGATCCGTCGATCGAAGTGCGCAATCGCGCGCTCGCGCTGGTGTTCGCGTCACCGGACAGCGCCCCGCTGCCGTCGCGCGTGTTGATGGCGCTCGAGGAAGAGAATCCGCTGGAGTACCGCCTCGAGATGGTCGCCGCGCTGGCGCACATCCACACGCCGCGCGCCCGCGCCCGGCTCGAGGCCTTTGCCCGGAAGACCAACGGCACCCTCGATGATCATCAGGTGCGACTGGCGGCGCTGGCCGCGCTCTCGAGTGGGCATCGCTCTCACGCCGTGCCGCTGCTCAAGGAGCTGCTCGAGGACCGGAACCCCTACGTACGCGAAAAGGCCGCGGCATTGCTCGCGGCCTGATCGACGAACCGAGATGGGGAGCTGCCGTCAGTGCGCGGCGGCGCCCAGCTCTTCTTCCAGCAGCGCCGCGATGCGCGGCGTCCAGTGCTCGCGGATGCGCGTGACATGCTCCGCCGCCCCGCGTGGCTTGACCTTGCGCCAGCGCATGTGCTGGTGCTCCCAGTCTTCGAGAATCCAGCGCGCGCGCGCACTGCCGGTCCGCGTGATGTGCAGCTGCAGCAGTTGCTGCAGGAGCTGCGTGTCTTCGGGGTCGAGATCGGCGAGCAGCACCATCTCGTGATTCAGGCGTCCGGCGAACGTCTCCGATTCGTCGAACACGTACGCCACACCGTTGGACATGCCCGCGCCGAAGTTGCGCCCGGCGCGCCCCAGCACGGTCACGATCCCACCCGTCATGTACTCGCAGGCGTGATTGCCTACGCCTTCCACCACCGCACAGGCGCCGGAATTGCGCACCGCAAAGCGATCGCCCGCCTGACCCGCCGCGAGCAGCAGCCCGTCGGTGGCCCCGTACAACACGGTGTTGCCCAGGATCATGTTCAGGTGACTCGCGCCGCGATACCGCGCGTTGCGGAACGGCCGCACGGTGATCTCGGCGCCGTTGAGCCCCTTGCCCACGTAGTCGTTGCACTCGCCTTCGAGCGTGAGCCGCATCCCCCGTAGCGCGAAGGCGCCAAAGCTCTGACCGGCGCTCCCGGTGAACGACAGCTGCATCGTGCCCGTCGGCAACCCGGCATCGCCAAAGCGTTCCGCCAGCGCTCCCGCCAGGCGGGTACCCACCGACAGATGGTGATTGCGGATCTCGTACTGCCCGCTGAACGACGCGCCGGTGGCGACCGTCTGATACGCTTCCTCGAGGATGCGCTCGTCGAGCACCTGCAGACCGCGCCGTTCGTTGCGCGCTGCCGTGCGCACGCGCGGTTCGTCGGTCCGACGCGGTGCGCCTAGGACCAGCGACAGGTCGAGCATCGTGCTGCGCGGCAGCTCGGGGCGCTCGGCGCGCTGCAGCCGCTCCACCTGGCCAATGATCTCCTGCAGGGAGCGCGCGCCCATGAGCGCGAGCTCGGTGCGCACATCTTCGGCAATGCGCGAGAAGTAGGCGATGACCTGCTCCGGCGTGCCGCGGAACTTGGCCCGCAGATCCTCGCGCTGCGTGGCAATGCCCGTGGGGCAGGTATTGAGATGGCACTGCCGCGCCATGTCGCACCCCATCGCCACCAGCGGCCCCGTGCCAAAGCCATAGGTCTCGGCGCCGAGCAGCGCGGCGATGATGACATCACGGCCGGTCTTGAGACCACCGTCCACGCGCACTTCCACGCGATGGCGCAGCCCGTTCTGCACGAGCACCTGCTGCGCTTCGGCCAGGCCGAGCTCCCACGGGGAGCCGGCGTGCTTGATGCTCGACAGCGGGCTCGCGCCCGTGCCGCCGTTGTAGCCGGCAATGAGCACATAGTCGGCGAACGCCTTGGCCACACCGGCCGCCACCGTGCCCACGCCGCTTTCTGCCACGAGCTTGACGCCCACCCGCGCCCGCGGGTTCACCGTCTTGAGATCGTGCACCAGCTGGGCGAGATCTTCGATGGAGTAGATGTCGTGATGCGGCGGCGGCGAAATGAGGCCGACCCCCGGCGTGGAGTGACGCAGGCGCGCGATGAGCTCGGTGACCTTGTGGCCCGGGAGCTGCCCGCCTTCACCGGGCTTCGCGCCCTGGGCCACCTTGATCTCGAGCTCTTCGGCCCGCACGAGATACTCGGTGGTCACGCCAAAGCGTGCCGATGCGATCTGCTTGATCTTGCTGTCGCGCCGATCGCCCCCCTGCTCGCGATAGAACGCCGGATCTTCGCCACCTTCCCCCGAGTTCGATCGAGCCTGCATGCGGTTCATCGCGATCGTGAGCGTCTCATGCGCCTCGGGCGACAGGGCGCCGAGCGACATCGCGCTCGAGATGAACCGGGTGCGAATGGCCTCCATCGGTTCCACTTCGTCGATGGGGATCGGCGTCGCCGGGCGGATCGCGAGCAGGTCGCGCACATTGGCCGGCGCGCCACCTTCGATCTTGTCCACGAACGTGCGCCACGCGTCATCCGGATTGCTGCCGGCGCGTGAGGCGCGCGCGCTGCCCACGGCTTGCTGCAGCGTGAGCGCGGTCTGCGGCGCCCAGGCGTGCACTTCGCCTTCCTTGCGGAAGCGAATGCGCCCATGGTCGGGGAGCGTGGCAACGGGCGCGCCATCCGCGGTGAACGCGCGGCGGTGACGCTGCAACACGTCCTCACTGATCTCGCGCAGCGACAACCCGCCCATCGGCGAACTGGTGCCGGCAAAGCAGCGGTCGATCACATCCGAGCCCAGGCCGAGGGCGTCGAAGGTCTGCGCGCCGCAATACGACGAGAGCGTGGAGATGCCCATCTTGGCGAGCACCTTGAGCAGCCCCTTCTCCACCGCCGTGCGATAGCGCGACTGCGCCGCCGCGGGGCCGGGGCGATCGGGGTCCGCATCGGCCTTGCCGTGCGTTTCGGCAAAGATCGTCGCCACCGTTTCCATGGCGACCCACGGATGCACCGCTTCGGCGCCGTAGCCGAAGAGCGTCGCCATGTGGTGCTGCTCGATGGCGTCACCCACTTCCACGACGAGCCCAACGCGGGCGCGGAGCCCCGTGCGCACCAGGTGCTGGCGCACCGCACCGAGCGCCAGCAGCATGGGAATGGGCGCGCGGTCGGCGCTCACTTTGCGATCGCTCAGGATGAGAATGCGGGCGCCCTTACGCACCGCCATCTCGGCGCGGCGGCAGAGCGAGTCGAGGGCCGCTTCCAGCGCCTCCGACCGCGAGCGCGCGTTGTAGGTGGCATCCAGCGTCGCGCTCGGGAACTGCGGAAAGTTGCGCAGGCTGTTCATCTCTTCCGGCAACAGCACCGGGTGCTCGATGCGCAGCATGCGCGCGTACGCCGGCTTCTCCACCAGCGGCGAGCCGCGGCGCCCGAGGTGCATGCGCAGCGACATCACCATGCTTTCGCGCAGCGAATCCATGGGCGGGTTCGTGACCTGCGCAAAGCGCTGGCGGAAAAAGCTGTAGAGCGGCGGCGTCATGGTGGAGAGCACCGCCAGCGGCGCGTCGTCGCCCATGCTCCACACCACTTCGGCCGCCGTGGTGGCCATCGGCTCGATGACCATGCGCAGGTCTTCGTGTCCGTAGCCGAAGGCCATCTGCGTGGCGCGCAGCTGGTCGCTCGAACGCACGAGCGGCTCGGTGCCATCGCTCGTGGGGAGCGTGGCCATGTGTTGCGCAATCCACTTCGCATACGGGCGGCGCGTGGCCACTTCACGCTTGGCCGCCATGTTGCGCACAATGCGCTTGCCCGCCGTGTCCACGAGGAACACGCCGCCGGGGCCCAGCTTGCCCGTCTCCACCACGTCGCGCGGATCGAAGTCCACGATCCCCACTTCCGAGCCGGCCACGACCATGCCGTCGGCGCGGATCTTGTAACGGCAGGGGCGCAGACCGTTGCGGTCGAGCGATACCGCGACTTGCACGCCATCGCTGTACGCCAGCGCCGCCGGACCATCCCACGGCTCGATGACGCACTGGTGGTACTCGTAGAATGCCTTCACCGCGGGCTCGACATCGGGGAACTTCTCCCACGCCTGCGGCACCAGCATCATGGTGGCGTGCACCGGCGAACGACCGGCGCGCGCCAGCAGCTCGAGCGCGTTGTCGAGACTGGCCGAGTCGGAGCCGCGGGGGCGAATCGGTTCACGCACGCGCTCGGCGTGCGCCCCAAAGGCCGGCGCATCGAGGAGCGTACCGCGCATGGCCATCGCGTTGCGGTTGCCCCACAGCGTGTTGATCTCGCCGTTGTGCGCGAGCATGCGGAACGGCTGCGCCAATTCCCACCGCGGCATCGTATTCGTGGCGTAGCGCTCGTGGAACACGGCGATGGCACTTTCGAACGCCGGGTCGCGCAGGTCGGGGAAGAAGTCGCCGAGCTGATGCCCGGTGAGCAGCCCCTTGTAGACCACGGTGCGGCACGAGAGCGAGCAGATGTAGAACGGCTCGAGCCCGCGGGCGAGCGCCCGATGCTCCATCTCGCGACGCGCGGTATAGAGCTGGCGCTCCCACGTCTCGTCGTCGGCGCCGGCCGGGCGCCCCACGAGGACCTGCTTGATCGCCGGCATCGCCGCGCGCGCCGAAGTGCCCAGGACCTCGGGGCGAATGGGCACGTCGCGCCAGCCGAGGACCGGCAGGCCGTCTCCGAGCAGCACGTCCTTCACCAGCGTCATCGCCTCCTCGCAGGCGTTGGCCTGGGTCGGGAGGAAGCACATGCCCACCGCAATCGACGCGTCGGCCGGCAGATGGATCCCCAGGCGCGAGGCGGCCAGGATGAACAGGCGGCGCGGGATCTGCGTGAGCAGGCCGGCGCCGTCGGCCGAGTTGTCGGTAGCCGAGGCGCCGCGATGGGCCATGCGGGCCGCCGCCCCCAGCGCGAGGCTGATCACCTCATGCGTGCGCTCGCCACTCTGGCGGGCAATGAACCCCACGCCACAGGCGTCCTTGGGGGCGTACGGGGAGCCGACGTGGTCGTCGGACAACTTGCCGCTGGCGAGGTGCTGGGACATAGCCTGAGCTGATCGGGGGTGAAGCAGACAAACCGGGGCGTGGGCGGAGTCGTTCCGTCCCCGGACCCACCCATCCCAAATGCGTCTTACGGCTGGCGCTGTCAATGCGTTCGTCACGCCTGCGTTGCATGACACGGCGCGCCGGGTACACTTCGCGCATGGCTACCGACCGCCCCCGCGCCGATCTCGCGGCTGCCGACGTCCTGCTCTGGCAGACGGGGTACCGGCTGGCGCTGGCCCTGTCGGTCGGGCTGGTGGCGGTGGGGCTGCGCACCGCGGGGTTTCTGGCCCTCTCGGAGGTCGCGGAACATGGTGTGGGCACCGACGCGGCGGATTGGCTGCTGGGGCTCATCACCACGGGCTACGCGGCGCTGGTCCTCGGCCTCCGGCACTGGATCACCCGAAAGCGTCGCGCCGGCATCGCGCTCTCCACGGTGATGGTCGTCGCCGACCTGGTCCTGGTCTTTTGCGTGGTGTTCCTGCTGGCCGCGCCCGAGAACTATGATGTCGGCCTCTTCATCGCGCTGGTGTCGCTGCAGCTCACGCATGTGTACTTCGGGCGCGCGCCGGCCTTGCTCATGCTGGCGGTGATCGGCGCCGGGTACCTTGCGCTCAATCAGGTCGCCGAGCGACACCATGGTGTCGTGTACTGGGACAAGGTCTTCTTTCGCGTGGCGATCTTCAGTCTGGGCGGGCTGCTGCTCACCCGGGTGCAGACCAACCTGCAGGCGCGGCTCGGCCGCCTGGTGACGATGTTCGAGCGCGCCGAGGAAGGGGACTTCACCGACAGCTACGATGTGGCGGCCGACGCGCGCCCCGATGCCATCACGAGTGTGGGGCGCGCCTACAACCGCATGCGCACCCAGCTCGCCGGCATCGTGCTGACCGATCCGCTCTCCGGCTGCTACAACCGGCGGGGCTTCGAGTTGCAGTATCGTCGCGAGCTTGCGCGCGCCGCCCGTACGCACACCGATCTGGCACTCATCGCGCTGGACCTCGACCACTTCAAGCAGGTCAACGACACCTTCGGGCACCTGGTGGGCGATCAGGTCATTGCCGAGGCGGGCGAACTGCTGCGCGCAAATGCCCGCGCCGACGATGTGGTGGCGCGCACCGGTGGCGAAGAGTTCATCGTGCTCGCCCCCAACACCGGCGTGGACGGCGCCCAGCAGCTCGCGCTGCGCATCACCGAGTCGTTCCGTCGCCGCAGCTTCGGCGAGCCACGCGCCAAGGTCAGCGTAACGGTCAGCGCCGGCATTGCGGCGAATCGGGTCCCCGACGAGAGCATCGCCGAAGCGCTGCGCGCGCGGGCCGATGAAGCGCTCTATGCCGCCAAGCGCAGCGGTCGGAACCGCGTCGTCACCTGGACGGCCTCGGCGCCGTAAGGCGCCACGCCTCGGCGTCGACGCCATCGGCGCGGCGCCCCCTCAGACGCGCAGCGTCCCCTCGCACATCACCACCGTCGCGCCGCCCACCCGCACGGCGTCCAACGCGCCACCGGTCTTGTGCACTTCGATGGACAGTCGGCTGGGGCGCCCCATCTCGACGCCCTGCGCCACTTCCCACTGCAGCAGCCCGTCGCGCGGGGTGCGGGCCGCGAGATAGCCGGCGAGGCAGGCGTTCGCCGAGCCGGTCGCCGGATCTTCCGGCACCGTGCTGCCGGGGACGAACACGCGCGCGCGGATGTCGGCGCCCCGCACATGCGTGGGCCACGCGGACTGGTCGTCCTCATGCGCCATCGCAAAGACCATCGGCCACGCCGCCCACTTTCCGTGCAGCACCCGGTGCCACGCCTCCATGTTGAGCCGTGCCTTGGCCACCGCAGCGGTGGTCTTGAGCGGCATCAGGAGAAACGGCAGCCCGCAACTCACGCCCGCCGGCGCATGCGCGCCGCCCACCAGGTCGTCGGCGCTGAGCGAGAGCGTACTCGCCAGCGCCTCGAGGTCGGTTACTTCCACGCGCTCTTCGGGCAGCTGCGCCGTGGTGAGCTGGCCGTGCACTGGCGCGCCCCCCGCCAGCCGCACGCGCACCGGCACCGGCCCCACGTTCTCCCCCAGCACCACCGTCATCTCGTCGCCGCTCGCCGGCACATCACCGGTGGCCACCAGCACGTGCGCCGTGCCGATCGTCGGGTGGCCGGCAAAGGGCACTTCGAGCTCCGGCGTGAAGATCCGCACCCGCCGCGTCGTGTCGGCGCGCTCGGGCGCAAAGACGAACGTGGTCTCGGCGTAGTTGAACTCACGCGTGATGGCCTGTAGCGTCTCCGTCGGCAGCCCCTCGGCGCCAAAGACGACGGCCAGCTGATTGCCCGTGAAGGGCACCGACGTGAAGACGTCGGCGGTGACATATCGGAGGGTACGCATGCGCCAAAGCTAACGTGGCGACGCCTCGCGTGGATCAGCGCCGAGTCCGCGCAGCACCAGGCGAATCTTGCGCATGACGTGCGCGGCCAACCCGAACCGTCGCTCCGCCAACACCCACGGCACCAGCGAGGCCGTCCACAGGTCCATCATGATGGCGGCGATCTGCGTCGCGGGGACGGTTCGCCGAAGCTGCCCCGCCCGCTGCGCCGCGCGTACCCGATCGATGAGTTCGCGCCGGACGTCGTCACCGCGCGCCACATCGTGCGCCAACAGTGCCGGATCGTACAACACTTCGCGAATGAGCAGCGGCGTCAGGTCGCCGTCGGCGCGCAGGACGGTTTCGGCGCTGCGGAAAAAGGCGGCAACGGCGCGCCGCGGATTGGACTGCTCCGACGACGTGCGTAACGACTCGGCGAGTCGATCCAGCTGGCGATCATACAGGCCGAGCAGCAACTCGCGCTTCCCGCCGAAATGATTGAACACCGTGGCGCGCGAGACGCCCGCGCGCTCGGCGATCGCCTCCATCGACGTCGCGGCGACGCCCCCGGTCACGAAGAGCGCGCCGGCCGCCTCGAGAATGGCGGACCGTCGACGGAGCCGGGCAGGAGAGGGGCGCACCATTGCGGACAACATAGTTGATGGCTCAATTTAGACTCAAGTCTAATATGTGGAGAGTCGATGACGCTGCGCCGTTTCCTGGGGCAACAGGCGATGCTCGTCGGGGTGTTGGGACTCGTGATGCTGGGGCACCGACAGATCACGGGACGCACGCTGAAGGGCCTGCAGGACGTGCCCCACCTGAGCGATCTGCTGCTCTATCTCGTCGTGACCGCCGGGCTTGTGTGGGCGAGCGCGGCCATCACGTGGCGCACCCGCCCGGGCGCAACTCTCGGGATTCGGATTGATGTGGCACGCACGCGGCACCTGCTCACGGGGCTGATCGTTGGCGCGGCCCTCAACGCACTGCCCTGGCTGATCCCGCTGCTGCAGGGGACGGTCGTGGTCGAGCACCGTCCCCACGTCGCCGTGGTCGCCGTGGCGACCGGCGTCGGTATCGCCCTGCTCAACGCCCTCTTCGAGGAGATCACCAGTCGGGCGGCACCGCTCGCGCTCCTGGCGCAATGGCCGGCATGGCGCGCGGTCGCTCTGACGGCGTTCAGTTTCGCGTTGATGCACGGCATCGGTGAAACGCTCAGCCTGCCGCGCTTGGCCTACTTGTGGGCGCTCGGTGTCGTCCTCGCGGTGTGCTGGCTTCGGACCGGCTCGGTGTGGCTCGGGACCGGCTTCCACGCCGGCTGGTTCTGGGCGTCGCTGGTTCCCAGCGGTCGGATGCAGAGCGGCGCCCTATTTGGATTGCGCGGCTCCCTTGGCGTCGCGCTCGACATCGCCGACGGTGTGCTGATCGTCGTTGCGCTCGCGCTGCTCTGGTCGCTCCACCGCGGCGCCGCCCCGCCGCCGACGCGCGGACCGATGCGGCGCGCCGATCGCGCACAGGCCGCGAGCCTGCTCGTCGTCATGAGCCTGTTCGCCGGATGTACGCGGGACAACGTGGAACCGGCGATGGCCACCGCGTCGGCGCTCACCCCGTGGCGGATGCTCGAGGGACGCTGGCGAGGCACCCTGAACGATACGGCGCCCTTCTACGAGAGCTATCACTTTCTCGACGACTCGACGGTCGAAGTGCGGCAGCCGCGTGACGCCGGCGATACCGCTGCGCCACTGAGCGGAACACTGCGGGTGCGCGCCAACGAGTTGCGGACGGGAAACGCGGACATGGAATGGATCGCGGAGCAGCTGACGCCCGAGCGGATCGGGTTCGCTCCGGTCCGCGGTGCGACCAATCACTTTCAGTGGGAACGGGAGACCGCCGACCGCTGGCGGGCGACGCTGATCTGGGAAGACGGGGGACATCGGCGGTCCCGTCAGTATCGCATGACGCGGATCGCGCCCCCTGTTGCCGGTAATCGCGGCGCCGTTGAACTCCGGCGCGACAGCCTGTAGCGTCTCCCTCCTCAGCGACACATCGGAGGGTCGCCATGTTCGGAAGAAGAGCGAGCATCGCTGCAGCGGTGCTCGCATGCGTCGTTGCTCACGCCATCGCGCGGTCGGCCAGTGGCCAGCGCGCGCCCAATATCGTGTACATCATGGCCGATGATCTGGGCTATGCGGAGCTCGGGGCCTATGGTCAGCAGAAGATCCGCACGCCCGTGCTGGATCGTCTGGCGCGTGAGGGCGTGCGCTTCACGCAGTTCTACAGTGGCAGCCCCGTGTGCGCGCCCAGCCGCGCGGCCCTGCTCACCGGGTGGCACACGGGCCACGCGCCCATTCGCGGGAACGCCGAGTACGGCGGATTTCTCGACCGCGAGGAGTTCGGGCAGCATCCGCTGCCACTCGGTACGCCCACCATTGCCACGATGCTCAAGGCGCGCGGTTACGCCACGGCGCTCGTCGGTAAGTGGGGGCTTGGTGGTCCGCAAACGAGCGGCATCCCGAACAACTTCGGCTTCGACTTCTTCTACGGGTATCTCGACCAGAAGCAGGCGCACAACCACTACCCGAGCCATCTCTGGCGCAACACGCAGTGGGACACGCTGCAGCCGTACTTCAGTGCGCACCAGACGCTCTCGGCGGTGCCCACCGACCCGGCCGCGTGGAAGGCGTTTCAGGGCACCGTGTACGCGCCCGATCGCATGACAGAAGAAGCCGTCGCGTTCATCCGGCGCAGTGCCAACCAGCCGTTCTTTCTGTATCTCGCCTTCACGCTCCCGCATCTGGCGTTGCAGGTCCCCGATGACGAGCTGGCCGCGTACGACTTTCCGGAGACGCCCTATCTCGGACAGAGCGGTTACCTCCCGCATGCGCGACCGCGCGCCGCCTATGCGGGCATGATCAGCCGACTCGACAAGCATGTGGGGCAGGTGCTCGATGTGCTGCATGAGCTGCAGCTCGATTCCACCACGCTGGTCGTCTTCACCAGCGACAACGGGACGACGTATACCGGCGGGGTCGATCAGGCCTTCTTTCAGAGTGTGGGGGCGTTCCGCGGGCTCAAGGACGCCGTCTTCGAGGGCGGTATCCGCGAGCCCTTCATCGCGCGGTGGCCCGGGCGCATCCGGCCGAACACCGTAAGCACGGCCGTCGCCGCGAACTGGGACGTGCTCCCCACGCTCGCCGACATTGCCCAGGCACAGGCCCCGGCCGGCATCGACGGCCGCTCCTTTGCGCCCGCGTTGTTCGGGAAGGCCATGTCGCCGCACGCGCCGCTCTACTGGGAGCATCACGGTGTGTGCGCGGGGCAGCAGGCCGTCCGCGATGGCCGCTGGAAGCTCGTGCGACTCGGTGTGGGCGCCCGCACGCCGCTCGCCCCCATGCTCTTCGATCTCGAGACCGATCCGGGGGAGCGCATCGATCGCGCGGCGCAGCGCCCGGACCTTGTGAAAAAGCTGATGGCCGTCATCGCGCGTGAGCGGACAACGGCCATCCTGCCGGCGTGGAATTTTCCGGTCGACTCGGCGCGCGTGGTCAACTACACCACGTGCGCGCCCGGGGGTCAGCCCAGGTAGGGGTACTTCCAGTCGAGCGGCGGCGAGAACGTCTCCTTGATCGTGCGCGTGCTCGTCCAGCGCATGAGGTTCGACTTGGAGCCGGCCTTGTCGTTGGTGCCCGAGCCGCGCGCGCCACCGAACGGCTGCTGCCCGACCACGGCGCCCGTCGGCTTGTCGTTGATGTAGAAGTTGCCGGCCGCGTGGCGCAGCACGCTCATCGCTTCCCGCACGCCCTGCCGATCGTTCGAGAACACGGCACCGGTGAGCGCATAGGGCGACGTGCTGTCGACGATCGCCAGCGTTTCGAGCCACTTCGCATCGTCGTAGACATAAACGGTGAGCACGGGCCCGAAGAGCTCCTCGCACAGCGTGCGGTAGTTCGGGTCCTTGGTCTCGATGATCGTGGGCTGGATGAACCACCCCTTCGACTTGTCGTAGCCACCGCCGGCCACGATCGTCGCGTTCGCCTTGGCTTCGTCGATCGCGGCCGCCAGGCGCGTGAAGGCGCGCTCGTCGATCACGGCGGCCACGAAGTTCGTGAAGTCGCGCGTGTCGCCCTGCTTCATCTCGCCCATCATCTTCACGCAGCGTTCCTTCACGGTGGGCCAGAGCGACGCCGGGATGTAGGCGCGGCTCGCCGCCGAGCACTTCTGCCCCTGATACTCGAAGGCGCCGCGCACCATGCCCACGGCCAGCGCCTGCGGGTCGGCGCTCGGATGCGCCACGATGAAATCTTTGCCCCCCGTCTCGCCCACGATGCGCGGGTACGAGCGGTACTTGTTCATGTTCTTGCCGACCGTCTCCCACATGCTGTTAAAGACGCCGGTCGAGCCGGTGAAGTGCACGCCAGCCAGATCGCGGTGTGTGAGCGCGATGTCGGAGATCATCGCCGCGTCGCCCGGGAGGAAATTGATCACGCCCTTGGGCAGCCCGGCTTCCTCGAGGAGCAGGAACGTGTACCAGCTCGACAGCGTGGCCGTCGCGCTCGGCTTCCAGAGCACCGTGTTGCCCATCAGTGCCGGCGCACCCGGCAGGTTGCCGCCGATGGCCGTGAAGTTGAAGGGCGTGACCGCGTACACGAACCCTTCGAGCGGGCGGTAGTCGAGCTGGTTCCACATCGAGTGGTCGCTCAGCGGCTGCTCGTTGTAGAGCTCCTGCGCGAACTGGGCATTGAAGCGCCAGAAGTCGATGAGCTCGCACGCCGCATCGATCTCGGCCTGATGCACGGTCTTGGCCTGGCCGAGCATCGTGGCCGCGAGGATCGTGTCGCGCCACGTGGTGGTCAGCAGCTCCGCCGCCCGGAGGAACACCGCGGCGCGGTCTTCCCAGCGCCAGCTCGCCCATTCCTTCTTGGCCTCGGCCGCCGCGGCGATGGCCTCGTGCACCAGCGCCGGCGTCGCCTTGTGGTAGCGCGCCAGCACGTGCTGATGATCACAGGGCATGTTCACGGTGCCGGTATCGCCGGTCTGAATCCGACGCCCGCCCACGACCACGGGGATTTCGGCCACCTCGGCCGCCATCTGGGCCAGGCGCGCTTCGAGCGACGCGCGTTCACGGGAGCCCGGCGCGTAGCTCCGCACCGGTTCGTTCACAGCGGGCGGCACGCGGCGCGTCCCGTCGAAAGCAGCAAAGGACATCAGGGTCTCCGGAGCATCGGAAGGAAATGGGGGAGCACTGAAAGCTACCATCGGCGCGTGCGCGCAGTACCCTTCGCACATGGTCTGTTCTGTGCTCCCCCGCGCACGCGTGCTCCGCACCCTGCTGCTCGGCAGTGCTGCGCTCGGCAGCCTCGCCTGCGACACGGCGCCGCTCGCGTGGGTGGACCCCGCGCCGGTGCGCACCACCATGCCCTCGCCGCTCGCCAATCTGCCGTCCGAGCCCCTCGATTCCACGCTGGCCGATTCGTCGGCACTGGCCGCCTTTCAGCTGATGCAGGATCGCCTGCGCGAGGCCGGTGCCCTGTCGCTGCTGGCGGGGCTGACGGCTGGACTGCCCGAGGCGACGGATACCGCATCGTCCACAGCGCCCGTCGCGGCCGCGAGGGCGACCGCGAGCGCGACGGCGAGCGCGACGGCGAGCGCGGGGGCCAGCGCCGCTGCACCGATGCCGGGTATGAATCACGCCGCGCACGACATGAGCACCATGCCCATGCCCGCAGCCGGCCCACTCGGCGATGGCGACCTGCCGCGGGATGACGCCCGCTGCGCCCGGACGCTGCGCACCGTGGAGGCCCCGGGGTTCGGTACGGCCGCGCTCTGGTGGACCCGCGCCACGGCCGGGCGCGTCCATCTGGTGGCGGCGTGGCGCGATGGCAGCCGCGGTGCCTGGCGCGGGCCGCTGCCGGTGGACACGCTCGATCAGGGGCCGGGTGATGCGCAGGCGGCCGAGCGCGGTGCGCATGGCTGCGTGCGGCCGGCACCCAGCGTGGCCTGGGACGCCCGCACGAAATTCCTGCATGTCGCCTATACGGTTCGCGGCCCCGAAGGGCCCGGCGTGTTCTATGCGCACCAGATGGATCCGCGGGCCTCGTTCGAAGTCCCGGCGGCCGTGCTCTATGGCGAGCAGCTGGGCGTGGCGCGGGTGGCGAGCGACGGTGATGTCGTGGCGGTGGCCTATGAGGACCCCAACACCCGCGGCCGCTCGCGGGTGGGGCTCGCCATCTCGCGCACGGCAGGGCATACCTTCGAGGAGCAGCGGCTCACGGCCAGTGGTGAGGCCGGCGATGCGCGCGATCCTCACGTCGTCGTGCACGGCCGTGCGGTGGCCCTCGGGTGGAGCGATGTGGCCGCCGATCCGTCCGCCCCGGCGGCGGGCGCCTCGCCTGTGTTCGTCACCCGCCGTGTACGCGTGCTCCGCTGACCGCTCGTCTCTCCCCTCTGGCCCCTGTCCCGATGCTGCTGCTCGGCGCCCATTGTCTCGACACCGGTGGCATTCCGATGGCCGCCCGCCGCGCCGGTCGCGCCGGCATGCAGGCGCTCCAGATCTTCAGCGCGATTCCCAAGTACTACAACGACAAGGTCGGCGTGAAGCCGGATCGCCTGGCGCGCTTCCGGGAAGCGCTGGCGGAGGCCGGGATTCGCCCCGAGCACGTGATCGTGCACGCCGCGTACGTACTGAACTGCGCCACGCCCGATGAAGAAAAGTGGGCCCGCGCAGCGGCCGGCCTCGCCAAGGAATTCGAACGGTCCACGGCGCTCGGCGTGGGCGGCGTCTGCTTTCACCCCGGGGCCGCCACCGATGGCGACCGCGACGCGGCCTGTGCGCGGGTGAGCGAGGCGATGCGCCGCGCGCTGGCCCACGTTCCGGACGGCGCGACGCGTCTGCTCATCGAGAACACCGCCGGCGCCGGCACGACCGTAGGGCGGACGCCGGAGGAAGTGGCGCTCATGCTCAGCGGCATTCCGGCGGCCCAGCGCCATCGCACCGGGTACGGCCTCGACACCTGCCATCTCTTTGCGTCGGGATTCCCGATCAACGAATCGCCGCAGGCGCTCACCGGGGTGCTCGATGCCTTCGAATCGGCGACGGGTGAGCCGCCGGCGTTCTTCCACTTGAATGACAGCGAAGGCGCGCTGGGCTCGAACAAGGACCGGCACAAGCTGATCGGCGAGGGGCTGATCGGCGCCGACGCATTCGGCTGGCTGCTGCACGATCGGCGGGCGCAGCAGATCCCACTCATCCTCGAAACGCCGCAGGAGATCGAAACGGTGGCGGAGGATGACGACACCCCCGATCCATGGGACGTCCGCTCCATCGCGCTGCTGCGGTCGCTCGCGCCCTGAGCCGTCGCGCGCGTCGGCGTTCGTGGGGGGCGGCGCGCAGCGTCGGTGCCGGGTGGTGGCTCGCCGTTGCCCTCGGCGCCTGTCGCGCGCCGGCGGCGTCGGTGGTGGATCGCTTCGACGTGCGCGTGCCCGTGGGCACCGCGGGTGGGGAGCTCGTGCTCGCCGGCACGTTGACGGTGCCGAGCCGGAGCGATGGGACGCGCGCGCCGGTGGCACTCATCCTGGGCGGCTCGGGACCACAGAATCGCGACGGGGCGCGCGACGATCTGCCGGGCTATCAGCCGTGGCAGGAGGTGGCCGATTCGCTGGCGGGGCGTGGTATCGCGTCGCTCCGTCTCGATGACCGCGGGACGGCCGCATCGACCGGGCAGTTCGCCGGCAGTACGACCGTGGACTTCGCGCACGACGCCGAGGCGGCGGTACGCTGGCTGCAGACGGCGCCATCGGTGGATGGCACCCGCCTGGCGTTGATCGGGCACAGCGAAGGGGCGCTGGTGGCGCTGCTCGCGGCGCCCGCGCTGCCGCCGGTGCGTGCGCTCGTGCTGCTGGGGGCGGCGTCACGCCCCGGTCGTGAACTCGCCCGCTGGCAGCGGCAGGCGGTGGTCACCCGCGATCTGGCGGCGTTTCCACCGCCGATGCGCACGCCCGTCCTCTCGGCCGCCGAAGGTGAAGCCGAGCGGCTGGCCGAGCGGGAGCCGTGGCTCCGCACCTGGTTCGCGCTCGACCCGCGCGACGCCGCCCGCACGGCCGCGCGCACGACGCATGCGCCGGTCCTGCTCGTCCACGGCGAGACGGATCAGCAGGTGCCGGTCGCACAGGCGGCCGAGTTGGCGGCCGCGCTCCGCGAGGGTGGTGCGCGGGTGCGCGTCGAGCGGGTGCCCCGGACCAATCACCTGTTCCTCGCCGATGACGATGGCGGCCCGGAGGGGTACGTCCGACTGGTCGATCGGCGCGTGCACCCGGCGGCACTCGGGGCGATCGCGGGGTTTCTCGAGGGCGCATTGGGCGCGCGCTGACGCGTGCGAACGCGCGCGATCACGCGTTTCCGAGGGAAAAACGCGAAAAATTTTCGATTCTCAGAGGGAAAAACGCGAAATCACCTATTGCGCGCGTATCGCGCGATTGTAGTTTGTGCCCGTCCGCGAAGCGCGTACCGACTTCGCGCGATCCTGTCGAGACATGGATTGCTCGACCCGACCCAACGGTCAAACCACTCAGGAGACGACATGGCCGCTGCGAAGAAGTCCGCGAAGAAGGCTGCGAAGAAGGCTGCTCCGAAGAAGGCTGCCAAGAAGGCCGCCCCGAAGAAGGCCGCGCCGAAGAAGGCTGCCGCCAAGAAGGCGGCGCCGGCCAAGAAGGCCGCCCCGAAGAAGGCCGCCAAGAAGGCGACTAAGCGTGCCCCGAACCCGGCGTTCATGAAGGCGATGACGCCGTCGGCCGTGCTGGCCGCGATCGTTGGCGACAAGCCGCTGGCGCGCACGGACTCCGTCAAGAAGCTCTGGGCCTACATCAAGAAGAACGGCCTCCAGGACCAGAAGAACAAGCGCCAGATCAACGCCGACGACAAGCTCAAGGCTCTGTTTGGCGGCAAGAAGTCGGCTGACATGTTCGAGATGATGAAGTTCATGAACGCAAACCTCTCGTAACCCAGCGCGGTCTTCTGCGTATGTTTGAAGGGGCGCGTCCCGGTGGGACGCGCCCCTTCTCTCTGTCCTCATTCCCTGCCTGCCCGTGGCCGCGAAGCCGTCCTCGTCCGATCGCTCCTCCGTCTCCCAGCTCCGCTCCGGCACGAAGAGCGGCGGGGGCTCGTCCGGGGGCGCCTCCACCTGGGAGAACATCAAGGCGATTCTCGTCACGGTGGCGATCTTCCTCGCCATCCGGACGTTCCTGATCGAGGCGTACCGCATCCCCTCGGGGAGCATGATCCCGACGCTGCTCGTCGGGGATTGGCTGTTCGTCAACAAGCTGGCCTACGGCCCGCACGTTCCGTTCACGAACGTGAACCTGCCGGGGTACGACGAACCCGAGCGTGGCGACGTGGTGGTGTTCGTGTCGCCCACCCAGATCGACCAGCCGGAAGATCCGAATCCCACGCTGGTGAAGCGCCTCGTCGCCGTCGCCGGTGACACGATCTACATGCGCGGTGGGCTGCTGCACGTGAATGGGCAGCCGCAGCCCCAGGGGCCGGCCGCCGCGCAGAACCCCAAGCAGGACGGCGGCTTCTCGCATCCGCTCTTCCAGTGGCAGCATCAGTTCGAGCTCAAGGGCTCGCGCTTTGGCGAGCCGCCCGCGCAGCCCACGCTCGACGACTGGGGGCCGCTGGTGGTGCCGGCCAAGCATCTCTTCATGCTCGGCGACAACCGCTACGACTCCAAGGACGCCCGCTATTGGGGGATGGTGCCGCGCGAGAATGTGCGCGGGCGCCCGGTGTTCGTGTACTACTCGTACCGCAACAGCGATGAGTCCGACCGTCCGTTCCCCTTCATCACCGACATCCGGTGGGGGCGGCTGGGGACGATCATCCGGTGACGATGGCGCGTGGGGTCGGGGCGTTGGCCGTCGCGCTGGCGCTCGGCGCCGGCGTGGCGCGCGCGCAGAGTGCGCCGCCCGCCAACGCGACGCCCGCCACGTTTCCCCGCGGGACCGTCCGCATGGACACCGTGTGGGGGAACGCGATCGGCGCCCGAAAGGCCCTTCGCGTCTACCTCCCGCCGAGTTACGCGTCGAGCCCCACCAGGCGCTATCCGCTCCTCGTGTATCTGCACGGCCTGGGCGGCAACGAAAAGAACTGGGTCGATAACGGCGCGCTCGATCGCACGATGGACTCGCTCGTGGCCGCGGGGACACCGGAAGCGATCATTGCCATGCCCGATGGTGACGACAGCTGGTACACCACCTGGGGGCAGCTGCCCGACGTCCCGGCGTGCACCGGCGACACGAGTCGCAAGGAACCGGCGGCGACCTACTGTGTCCCGTGGCCGCGCTACGACGATTACATCGAGCGCGACGTGGTGGACCACATGGACCACCACTACCGCACCAGGGCCGACCGCGCGCATCGCGCCATCGCCGGCCTGAGCATGGGCGGGTACGGCGCCATCACGCTCGCGCTTGCTCACCCCGATCGGTTTGCCGCCGCCGCCAGTCACTCCGGCGTCCTCTCGCCGCGGCTCCTCCCCGGCATGGTGGCGCCCGACGCCAATCGCTACGCCACCAGCATGGCGCAGCTGCAGCAGGCGGCGCGCGGGCTCTGGAAGTCGCAGCGGCTGGCCTTTGGTCCCGATACGATCGCGTGGCGGGCCCGCGACCCCGTCGTGATGCTCGGGCGCCTGCTGCCGCGCGTGCAGGCCGGTCAGGCGCTGATGCCGGCGTTGTACTTCGATGTGGGCGCTGACGACCCCTGGCTGCTCCACAACCGCGACTTCAATGCGGCGCTTGCCAGCGCCGGCGTGCCGCGGCGCTACGGCGAGTTCACCGGCGGGCATACGTGGACCTATTGGCGGGTGCACGCCGAGGACAGTCTGGAATTCCTCCTCGCCGTCGTCGGCAAGCCATAAGGCCGCGGGGCGCCGGATGTGAGGGCGCGCGCCACCCCGGTGACTGCCGGGGGCGTTACATCGATCCGTCCCGCGCCGTAGCTTGGGGATATGTCCCGGTTCTTCCCGCGTGACGTCATCCACTGGGGGGAGGAGAAACTCCACCCGCTGCGCGCCTTTGCCATCCGCACGATCGAACCCGCCGGTATCACGGGGATCGTGCTGCGGCTGTGGCGCGCCGTGGTGCTGATCCCGGATCAGTGGTGGCTGTTCGTTGTCGGGGTGACCACCGGGCTGCTCTTTCTCTGCGGCATGCTCACGTGGCATCTGGGCAACTTCCCGGTGCGCCGGTGGCCGCTGCGGGTCCTCGCGTTCCTCGTGATCGAAGTGATGGTCGAGCTCGGCATGAGCTCGGTGCTCATCGTGTTTCAGCGCGAGCGCATGGGCTCGCGTCTCGCGACGTGGGCGGACTGGTGGCCGATGGCCGGACAGACGCTCTGGCAGCGCGGGCTCGTGATGGTGCTCTTCGCCGCCGTCCTCGCGCTGGTGGTGCAGCTGGTACGCCGCGCGGTGGACAAGCGCGACGGGCATCAGCATCACTCTGTCGCCTGAGGTGGCGACGGCCGACGGGTCGCTGACGCCAGCCCCTGACGAGGCGCCCGCGCGCGCGCCGACGCCACGCGCCCGCGTGGTGGTGGCGCTCCTGATCGGGCTCGCGAGTGGGGTGGCGGCGGCGTATGCCGCGCGCGGTGGCGCCAGTGACTTCCGGGCATGGCATATCGGTGCACAGCTGCTGCTGTCGGGGACCGATCCGTACACCGTGCCCCCGCGCAGTGCGCTCTGGCCCTTTGCGGAGCCGCTCTACTATCCGCTGCCCGCCCTGCTGGTCGCCGCGCCCGTGGCGTCGATCCCTCTGCCGCTGGCGGCCGGCCTCCTCATCGGCGCGAGCAGTGCCGTACTCGCCTGGTGGCTCACGGCGTCGGCGTGGTGGACGCTGTGGCTCTTCGCCACCCCCAGCTTTCTGATGGTCATCGAGCTGGGGCAATGGTCCCCTGCGGTGATCCTCGGCGTGGCCATCCCGTGGCTCGGCGCGCTGCTCGCGGTCAAGCCGAACCTCGGCGCCGCACTTTTTGTCTGGCGCCCGTCGTGGCGCGCCGTTGCCATGGCCACCGCGGTGGGGGCGCTCTCACTGCTGATCCTGCCGCACTGGCCCGCCGAGTGGCTGCACAACCTCGGGACGCTCGAGAAACATCCGGCCCCACTGTTCTCGTGGCGCGGCGCGTGGCTCTGGTTGGCGCTGCTGCGCTGGCGCTCGCGCGATGCCCGCTTGCTGCTCGGGATGGCGGCCGTGCCGCAGTTGCTGTACTTCGCCGACCAGCTGCCGCTCTTTCTGCTCGCGCGCTCGCGCACGCAGGCGGCCGGCATGGCCTTCGCCGCGCTCCTCGCCTGGCTCGCCTGGTACGCCGGGCTTGGTGGGGCGGATTTCTATGTCGCGAAAGCCGAATGGTATGTGTTGGTCGGCGTCTACCTGCCGGCACTCGTGCTTGTCCTGCGACGCCCGCCGGTCGTTTCGGACGAGGTCGCGGGGCGCTAACGTAGTGCCCATGCGACCCGCCCTCCTCCTGCTCCTCGCGCTGAGTGCCGCGCCCGCCGCCGCCCAGCCCATCGCCTTTCCGGCCACCAAGGGGACCCGTACCTCAGGGTCCACTGCGGCCGACACGTTGCGCCCATTCGGCACGCTCCGCGATCAGGCGTTCCGCATGCAGAAGTGGCTCGAGTTCCGCATGGATTCGGTCCTCCCCAGGCTGATGCGGCGACAGGGCGTGGATATGTGGGTGGTGCCGATGCGCGAGTACAACGAAGATCCGGTCTTCCGCGCGCTGACGTCGCCCACCACGTTCGCCGCGCGCCGCCGCACGATCTACGTCTTCTACGACCGCGGCGGCGACAAGGGCATCGAGCGGCTTGCCCTCGGTGGCACGAGTCAGGGGAACGTCTTCAAGGCGGTACGCAGCACCAAGGCGGTCGCGGCGCCGGCCGCCGGCAGCCGCAGCACCGATCGCACCGCCGAACTCTGGGGTGACGAACAGTGGTCTGTGCTCAAGCAGGTCATCGAGGAGCGCAGCCCCCGCAAGATCGCGATCAACACGTCGCGCACCTTCGCGTTCGCCGACGGCCTGTCGAGCGGCGAGAAGGAAGGGATGCTCGAGGCGCTGGGTCCGGCGCTGGCGGCCAAGGTCGTCAATGCCGAAGCGCTCGCCGTGGATCTCATCGCGGCGCGCTCGCCCGATGAGGAGGCCTTCTACAAGGACCTGAACGCGCTCGCCTGGGCCATCATCACGGAGGCCTTCTCCAACAAGGTCATCAAGCCGGGCGTGACCACGGCCGATGACGTGGTGTGGTGGATGCGCCAGCGCGTGAACGACCTCGGGCTGGGCACCTGGTTCCACCCGAGCGTGGAAGTCCAGCGCCCGCTCGACAGCAAGGAACTCGTGGGCGTGAACCCCACGATCCTGCGCGGCGACGTGCTGCACTGCGACTTCGGCATCACAGCGCTGGGGCTCAACACCGACACGCAGCACATGGGCTACGTGCTCAAGGCCGGCGAAACGGATATCCCCGCCGGCTTCAAGAAGGCGCTCGCCAACTCCAATCGGCTGCAGGACATCACGGTCGAGGAGCTCAAGCCCGGCCGGACCGGCAACCAGGTGCTCGCCTCGGCGCTCCGCCGCATGAAGGAGGAGGGGATCGATGGCACCGTGTACTCCCACCCCATCGGACTCAACGGCCACGGGGCCGGCGCCCTCATCGGGTTGTGGGACTACCAAGAGGGGGTGCCGGGGCGCGGCGACCACACGATCATCCCGGGGATGTGGTACTCCATCGAGCTTCAGGCCACCACCAAGGTGCCAGAATGGGGAAACCAGCCGGTGCGCTCGATGCAGGAAGAAGATGTGATCATTGATGCAACCGGAAGGGTGCGTTGGGCGTATGGACGCCAGACCACCTTTCACCTTGTCCGCTAGGAGCCAACCGTGTCGTTGGGCGATTTCCTCCGTAAGCAATTCATTGACGTCATCCAGTGGACCGAATCGGGTCCCGGGGTGCTCATGTACCGCTTTCCCATGCGGGACATGGAGATCCAGAGCGGCGCGCAGCTCACCGTGCGCGAATCGCAGCTCGCGCTCTTCGTAAACGAAGGGCGTGCGGCCGACGCCTTCGGGCCCGGGCTGCATACGCTGATCACGCAGAACCTGCCGTTGCTCACGAACCTGATGAACTGGGACAAGATGTTCGAGTCCCCGTTCAAGAGCGACGTCTACTTCTTCTCCACCCGCACGCAGACGGGGCAGAAGTGGGGGACGCAGCAGCCCATCACGATTCGCGACAAGGAATTCGGGGCGGTGCGCCTGCGCGCGTTCGGCATGTACGCCTTCAAGGTGAGCAACCCGGCGGTCTTTCAGCAGACGGTGGGCGCCACCGACGCCGAGTACACGGTCGCGCAGATCGAGCCGCAGCTTCGGAATGCCATTCTGAGTGGCTTCACGAGCGCCTTTGCCGCGGCGAACGTGCCATTCCTCGACATGGCGGCGAATCAGGCGCAGCTCGCCACGCAGATCGCCGCGGCGGTGCAGCCGGCGTTTGCCCAGTTCGGGCTGACGCTCGACACGTTCACCGTTGAGAACCTGTCGCTCCCCGACGAGCTGCAGAAGCGTCTCGATGAACGCATCTCGATGAACATCATCGGGGACATGCGGACGTACACGGCGTTTCAGGCGGCGCAGTCCATTCCCATCGCGGCGGCCAACGAAGGCGGCATCGCCGGATTGGCGGCTGGTCTGGGCGCGGGTGTCGGCCTCGGTGGTGCGATCACCAATGCACTCGCCGGCGCCGCGGGGGCTCCGCAGTCGCCCGGTGTGGCGCAGCCGCCCGAGCGGATGGCGCCGCCGGTCGCGCCGAGCGCCGAGAGCAAGTTCTGCATCAACTGTGGCACCAAGCTGCCGAGCATCGCGAAGTTCTGTTCGGCGTGCGGCACCGCGCAGTCATAAATCGCTCGTAGGCGGTGCTCCCCTCCAATTCCCGCACCGGCAGCGAATGGATCGTGGAGGCGTTCGGGTGTGATCCCGAACGCCTGCGCGACGTTGCGGCGTTGCAGGCCGTCTTCTCGGCGGCCGTGCAGGAGCTGGCGCTCCATCCGGTGGGCGATGCCGTGTGGCATCGCTTCCCGCATCCCGGTGGCCTGACCGGCATGCAGATGCTCGCCGAGTCGCATCTCACGGTGCACACGTTTCCGGAGCATGCGTCGGCGTGCTTCAATCTCTTCTGCTGCACGCCCCGCCCGTCGTGGGCGTGGCGCGCGCGGTTGGCGGCGCTGCTCGGTGCGTCCGACGTCCAGGTGCGCGTGCTGCCGCGTGAATACGCGCCGGCGCCGGCGGAGACCGGCGCATGACGGCGCCCGCCAACAGCATGAGCTGCCCGAACTGTGGGGCCACCGTGCGCTTTCGCTGGGCGCAGGCGGTGCAGACCACCTGCGAGTATTGCCGCTCGGTGCTGGTCCGCACCGATATCGGTCTGGAGCTGGTGGGTCGGCAGGCCAGCTTCCCGGCCACCGGCTCTCCCATTCAGATCGGGACCGAAGGCACCTGGAAACAGCAACGCTTCACCGTGGTCGGGCGCATCACGTACCAGTGGCCGCGCGGTCGGTGGAACGAGTGGCACTGTGTTCTGGCCGATGGCTCGAGTGCGTGGCTCGCGGATGCGCAGCTCGAATACACGATGACCGTGGCCGCGCCGCTCCCCGGTGGCGGAGTGGATCTCGACCGTCTGCGCGTCGGTGACCGTCAGAAGTTCATGGCGCGCGAGTACGAAGTGGCGGGCTTTGTCGATGCCGCGTACATCGGCACGGAAGGCGACCTGCCGTTCACGTCGTGGGACAAGCGCCGCTGTCGCTTCGTGGACTTCCAGTCGCCGGACGGGCGCTTCGCCACGGTGGACGGTACCGAAGAACCGCCCCTCGTGTTCGTGGGGGAATACGTGCGCTTTGACGACCTCGCGCTTCGCCACGTGCGCGAGTTCGACGGCTGGGGGCCGCCCGCATGAGCACCTCCATGGCGCCACAGGCCACTGGCTTCACCTGTCAGGGGTGCGGCGCGTCGATCGAGATGCACGCGCAGGGGTGGGCCGTCACCGTCGCCTGCGGTCAGTGCGGCGCGCTGCTCGATGCCACCGATCCCAACCTCGCGCTGCTGCGCCGCGGCGAAGCGGTGGAGCGGCTCCCCAAGATCCCGATCGGCACGCGGGGGACCTGGAAGGGTGTACGCTGGGATGTCATCGGCTTTCAGCGCGTCGAGATCTCGGTGGAAGGCACGGCGTATTCGTGGGATGAATACGTCTGCTTCAATCCCTACCGCGGCTTCTTCTATCTCTCGGAGTACGAGGGGCACTGGAACGTCATCGAGAAGCAGCATCGCCGCGCGGAAGATGAAACCGGGGGCGAGCGCCCCACGGCCACCTTTGATGGGCTCACCTTCAAGCACTTCCAGACGGCCAGCGCCTACACCACGCACGCCCTCGGTGAGTTCCCGTGGGAACTGCGCTACGGTGATCGCATCATCGCGCGCGATTTCGTGGCGCCACCGTACATCCTGAGCGCCGAAGCGTCGGACAACGAAGTCACCTGGTCGCTCGGGACGTACACGCCCCCCGAGGTCATTGCGAAGGCGTTCGGGCTCAAGAGCCTGCCGTCGCCGCGCGGCGTGTTTGCCAATCAGCCCAATCCGTATACCGATCTGCCGAAGCGAATGTTCGGCGTCTTCGGCATCGCCATGCTGGTGCTGATCGGGATGCTGGTGCTGAACGCGGCGTTCGCCAGTGACCGGGTGGTGTTCAACCACACCTACGAGTTTGCGCGCGCCCGCCCACAGCTGCTGGCGCCCGAAGCGGCGGCTGGCGACAACGAACCGACCGGCGACGCCTTCGTGACCGAGCCCTTCCAACTCGACGGCCGGCCGTCATCCCTGGCGATCGCGCTGTCGGCGCCGCTCGAGAACGACTGGATGTACGTCAATCTCGCCCTCATCAACGAAGCGACCGGTGAGACGCGCGAGGCGGGTCGGCAGATCAGCTACTACCACGGCACCGACAGCGATGGCAGTTGGAGTGAGGGCGGCCGCAGCGAAACGCTGCGCCTCTCGAACGTGCCGGCCGGCCGCTACTTCCTGCGTATTCAGCCGGAAGGCGGGGAGCCGGGGCGTGGTCCGATCCCGTATCGCGTCGAGGTGCGCCGTGATCAGCCGTACTACCTGCTCTATGGGCTCGCCTTTCTCGTGTTGCTCGTGCCCACGATCCTCGCGCTGCTGCCGTCGGCCGGCTTCGAAGGGCGCCGATGGGCCGAGAGCGATCACGCCCCCGCCAGCTCGGGAGACAGTGATGACGACGAATAGCCGCCTGCCGGAGTGTGCCGCGTGGTAAAGCTCTACACCCTCTGGGCCATCGCCGTGCTCGGGATGCTCGGCTACGCCCAGTATACTGGCTGGTCGTTCACCACGGTGACCGAAGCCAAAACCAATCCACGTTCCGTTCGCAACAATCCGGGTTCCTATCGTCCGTCGTACTACTCACCGGGGCGTGTGCTCCGCGGCAAGTGAGGCCACTGCATGACTGAATCGCTCCTCAACAACGTCTCCGGGTCGGCGGTCTTCGCCGCGCTGGGCATCGTGCTCTTCGTCGTGGCGTTCTTCATCATCGATCTGCTCACCCCCGGCAAGCTCTGGGATGAGATCAGCGAAAAGAAGAACACGGCCGCCGCCATCCTGATGGGGTCGGTCGCCATCGCGCTCGGCATCATCGTCGCCGCCGCTATCCACTGAGCCGGAGTTCGGCCCCGTGCCGATTGCGCTGTTCATTTCCGTCTGTCTGATCGCCGCCTGCGGGCTCATCTACGAGCTCGTCGCTGGCGCGCTCGCCAGCTACCTGCTGGGCGACAGCGTGACGCAGTTCAGCACGATCATCGGCACCTATCTCTTTGCCATGGGCATCGGGAGCTGGCTTTCCCGGTTCGTCACGCGCGGTGTGGTCACGCGCTTTGTCGTGGTGGAGTTACTCGTGGGCGTGGTGGGTGGGTTGTCGAGCCTCGTGCTCTTTCTCGCCTTTGCCTACACCGAAGCGTTTCGCCCCACGCTGTACACGCTGGTCATCCTGATCGGCGTCCTGGTCGGCCTCGAGATCCCGCTGCTCATGCGCATTCTCAAGGACCGCTTCAGCTTCAAGGATGTGGTGTCGAACGTGCTCACGTTCGACTATATCGGCGCGCTGTTCGCCTCGCTGCTCTTTCCCCTGCTGCTCGTGCCGCGCCTCGGGCTGGTGCGCTCGGCGCTCCTCTTCGGGGTGATCAACGTGGCGGTGGGGCTCTGGAGCACGTGGCTCTTCCGCGATGTGCTGCCGCGTCGCCGCGCACTCCAGGCCACCGGCGTATTGGCGCTGGTGGTGCTTTGCGCCGGGCTCTGGAAGGGGCAGGCGATCACGACACTCGCCGAGGAAGGGATGTATGCCGATCCCATCATCCTCGCGAAGGACACACGGTATCAGCGCATCGTGCTGACGAGCTGGAAAGACGATCTTCGGCTCTATCTCAATGGGCATCTCCAGTTCGCCTCGCGCGACGAGTATCGCTACCACGAGTCGCTCGTCCACCCCGGGTTGAGTGCGGCCACAACCCGTGGGCGGGTGCTGGTGCTTGGCGGCGGCGACGGACTCGCGGTGCGGGAGATCCTCAAGTACCCCGAGGTGCAGCAGGTCACGCTGGTGGACCTCGACGAAGGGATGACGCAGCTCTTTCGCACGCATCCACGCCTGACTGAGCTCAACGCCGGCTCACTGACCGACAGGCGCGTGACCGTGGTGAATGCCGATGCGTTCACCTGGCTCGATACGCACGCCACCCAGTTTGACTTCGTGGTGATCGATTTCCCCGATCCGTCCAACTACCACGTCGGGAAGCTGTACACGAGTGCGTTCTATCGACTGGTCAAGCAGCATCTCGCGCCGGGCGCGTTTCTGGTGGTGCAGAGCACGTCGCCGATGTTCGCGCGGCAGAGCTACTGGAGCATCGTGGCCACGCTCGAAGGCGCCGGGCTCCGCACGTGGCCGTATCACGTCTATGTGCCGAGCTTCGGCGACTGGGGCTTCGTGATTGCCGGCGAAGCGAGTTATGCGCCGCCGCGCACCCTCCCCACGGGGCTGCGCTATCTCACGGTGGCCACCTTGCCGTCGCTCTTTGATTTTCCTGCCGACCTCCAGCGCATTCCGGCCGAACCCAATCGCCTGAACGATCAGGTGCTCGTGCGCTACTACGAGCACGAGTTCGACGCGATCAACCGGTGAACCGTCGGTGACGTCGCGACGGGATGCGCTGCGCCAGCTGGCGGCGCTGGCGGCCATGCCGATGGCGGCGCCCGCGCTGGCGGGGCTCTCCGCGAAGGGACGTGTAATCCGCGGCGGGTTCGCGGAGGACCACAGCACCGCGGGGCATGCCCTGCGCGACGGGAAGGCCACGCTCCCGGCATCGCGACCGACCCGGCGCGTCTCGGTGGCCATTGTAGGCGGCGGCATCGGCGGCCTCTCCGCGGGCTGGCAGCTCGACGCCCTGGGCGTGCACGACTGGGTGGTGTGCGAGCTGGGCGCGCGTACGGGTGGCAATGCGCAGGCTGCCTATTACCCGTCCATCGGACAGGCCGCCCCGTGGGGCGCGCACTATCTGCCGGTGCCGGCGGCCGATGCCACGTACGTGCGCGCCCTGCTGCGTGATCTCGGCGTGTTGGGGGCCGACGGGCGCTTCGACGAGCGTACGCTCTGTCACACCCCGCAGGAGCGGATCTTTCAGCACGGCCGCTGGCACGAGGGGCTCGAGCCGTTCGATGCGCTGCCACCGGCTGAGCGCGCGCAGTTCACCCGCTTCGCCGAGCGCATCGCCGAGTTTCGGGCGACCCGCGCGTTCGCGGTGCCCAGTGCCCCGGCGCATGAACGGCGGCGGGCCGCATTGGCGACGGTACGCCAGCGTGTCGAGCAGCTCGACGCGCAGACCGCCGACGCCTGGCTGACGCAGCAGGGGTTCACCTCGAAGGCGCTGCGGTGGTGGGTGGAGTACGGCACCCGCGACGACTATGGGGCGTCGCTCACGCAGGCGAGCGCGTGGGCGGCCGTGCACTACTTTGCCGCCCGCGAGGCGGACGAGCAGGGGCCTCTCACCTGGCCCGAAGGCAACGACTGGATCGCCCAGCAGCTCACGCGGCGGGTTGTCGCCCGGCGCGCCGCCGATGACGGCGCGCGGCTGCTGACCAATGCGCCCGCTCTTCGCCTCGCGCGACGTGGATCCCGCTGGGTCGTGGACACGCCGACCGTACGACTCGACGCCGAGGTTGTGATCTGGAGCGCGCCCCTGTTCGTGCTGCCGCGCGTCGCGCCCGACATCACGGTCCCGGTGGCGCTCGAGTACGCGCCGTGGGTGGTCGCCAACCTCGTCCTCGATCGGCTGCCGGCGCAGCGGGGATCGCCGCTGGCCTGGGACAACGTCCTCTACGACAGCCCGTCGCTGGGCTACGTGAACGCGGCGCATCAGCACCTCGGCGCGGAGTCGCTCCCCACGGTGTGGACCTGGTATCACGCCGTCGTGGATCGCCCAGCCACGGAGGCGCGGCGGTGGCTTCAGGCGCGCCCCTGGAGCGATTGGCGCGACCAGATCGTGGCCGATCTCGCGCGCGCCCATCCGGACATTGCCAGTTGTGTCGCCCGGATCGATGTGATGCGCTGGGGGCATGCGATGGCGCGCCCGACCCCCGGGCTGCTGTCACGGACCGAGGCGCTGGCCCGCTGGCAGCCGGCGCCGGGGCTGCTCGTGGCCCACGCCGATCTGAGTGGCTTCAGCCTGTTCGAGGAGGCGCAGTGGCACGGTGTCCGGGCGGCCGAGGCGGCGGCGAGTCGGCTGGGCAGTCGGAAAACGCGCGGATAGCGGGCCCGGGCCCTTCCCACCCCCCTAAATTGTCGGGTATGAGCAAGAACAAACGTCTCATTGTGGTGGGCGACCGCGTCCTCGTGAAAATCGAGGATGGCGAACAGCGGTCGAAGGTCGGGCTCTATCTGCCGCCCACGGCCGTCGACAATCAGGCGGTGCAGGGCGGGGAGATCGTCTCCACCGGCCCGGGGCTCGCGCTGCCCGATCTTGCCGATCAGGGCGACGAGCCGTGGCGCATCGGTGGCGCGTCGGGGCGCGAAGCGCGCTACGTGCCGATGCAGGCGCAGGTGGGCGACTACGCGCTCTTCTTCCGCAAGGCCGCGGTCGAAATCACGTTCGAAAACGAGCAGTATCTCGTGGTGCCGCAGGCGGCGATTCTCGCCCTCGTGCGGGAGCCGCGCGAAGACATTCCGGATTACTGAGTCTCACTCAGAGGATCGCGATATGATGTATCCCGAACAGCTGTTGATCCCCATGCGTCAGGAGCTCACGCGCCTGGGCGTGGAAGAGCTGCGCACGGCCGAAGCGGTCGATGCGACGCTGCCGGCGAGCGGCACCACGCTGGTCGTGGTGAACTCCGTCTGCGGCTGCGCGGCGCGCAACGCCCGCCCGGCCGTCGCGATGGCGCTCAGCCATACCAAGAAGCCGCAGCGCTCCACCACCGTGTTTGCCGGCCAGGATGTGGAGGCGACGCAGCGCGCGCGTGAGTACTTCACCGGTTATGCGCCGAGCTCGCCGAGCATCGCGCTCATGAAGGACGGCGATGTGGTGTTCATGCTCGAGCGGCGGCAGATCGAAGGGCGGAGCGCGCAGGAGATCGCGGCCGACCTCCAGCAGGCGTTCGAGACACACTGCTGAGCCGACTCCGCTGAGTCAGGACCTGCGCCCCGACGACCCGACCACCGCCGCGCTGCTGCGCGCGGTGGCGGGAGAATTTCGCCTGGTGCGCGAAATCGGGCGTGGTGGGATGGGCGTGGTGTACCACGCCATCGACGAGCGCCTCGAGCGCGCGGTGGCCATCAAGACCTTGCCGCCACACCTCGCGAATGATGCGACCGTGCGCGCGCGGTTCCTGCGCGAAGCGCGTACGGCCGGTTCGCTGTCGCACCCCAACATCGTGCCCATTTACCAGGGGGCCGAGCACGACGGGGTGGTGTACTTCGTCATGGGGCTCGTCGATGGTGAGTCGCTCGCCGAGCGGATCGCGCGTGACGGGCCGCTGACGACCGGCGCCCTCATGCCGATGGTGCGACAGCTCGCCGAGGCCCTCGCCTATGCGCACGCGCAGGGCGTGGTGCACCGCGACATCAAAGCCGAGAATGTGCTGATCGATCGGCGCGGGCACGCGATGGTGACCGACTTCGGGATCGCGCGCGTCACCGAAGCGCAGCCCATGACGGCGACGGGCACGGTGCTCGGGACGGTGCATTACATGAGCCCCGAGCAGGTGCAGGGGGACGAGCTCGACGGGCGCTCCGACCTCTATGCCCTGGGGGTGCTGATGTTCTACGCGCTTTCGGGGCGTTTCCCCTTCGAGCGCGCCACCGCACCGGCCGTGCTCGTAGCGCATGTGAATGCGACCCCGCCGTTCCTGCGGGAGCTGGTGCCCGGTGTGGACGGCGCCATCGATCGCATGGTCTCCCGCTTGCTCGCCAAGGTGCCGGCGAGCCGCTACGCCTCGGCCGGCGCGCTCCTCGAGGAGGTGCTCGCCTGGTTGCAAATGCCCATGAGCCCGATCCGGCTGGGCGTATCCCCGGAGGCGATGCCGGCACCCGAGGGGCGCCCCTCGACGCGTATGGCCTCCGCCGACGCGCAGCAGGTCTGGGCGCGCGCGGCGGAGCTGCAAGCGGATACCAGCGCTCAGGCGCGCCCGGCGAACTTCAGCGAGCCGGCGGAGCTGCTGACGCGTGGCTACGCCGCCGACGAGGTGCGCGCGGCGGCCGTTGATGCCGGCATCGACGAACGCTTCGTGAATCGCGCGCTCGTGGAGCGACAGGCCGCCGCGGCGGCCGCCGTGGCCGTGAAGCCCGGCGACGCCATGCTCGCTCCAGTCAACGCGTTCCTCGGTGCGCCGACCAAGATCGAATACACCGCCGTCATCGATCGTGAACTGCGCCCCGAAGAGTTCGAGGATGTCGCCGACGAACTGCGTGCGGCGATCGGCCAGCTGGTCACGGTGAGCGCGGTGGGGCGGACGCTCACCGTGAATACCACGCCGACGCCCGGCAAGGGCATGCCGCGCACGCTGCAGGTCACGGTGTCGAGTCGGAATGGGCGCACGACCATCCGCGCCTTCGAAGACACGTCGCAAATCGCCGGCGGCCTGTTTGGTGGCCTCGCCGGTGGCGCCGGGGTCGGCGGCGGCACCGCCATTGCCGCCATCGTTGGAGCGGCGTCGCACAACCCGCCGCAGATCGTCCTCGCGCTGCTGGGATCGATGGCGCTCTCGGTCACCGGCGCGCGCTGGCTGTTCATGCGCTCATCGCAGAAGAAACAGGCGGAGCTGGAGCGGATCGTGCGCCGGGTAGGCGAGCGCATTTTGTCGCCGCCGCGCGGCTAGCGCCCGCGCCGCGCCACACGCGCGGCGTGTGCGTCACGTGAGCAGCAGCAGCAGCGCGGCAATCAGCGCGACGATCAACCCCCACATTCGCGGGCTGATCCTTGAGGCACTGCCCGCTTCAGGCGCTGGCGCCGCCACGGCGTGTGCCGATACCGGGGTATGCGGCCGCTCCAAGGCGTCCACGAGTTCGCGCACGGAAGCATAGCGCATGCCGGGATCTGCGTGCGTGGCGCGCCGGAGCACCTCGTTCACGGCGAGTGGGACATCGGGCCGGAGCGGGCGTTGCAACGGGATCTGCAGCGGATGGACCGCAACCGAAGCATCCAGATGCGTGACACGCGGTTCGGCGGTATACAGCTCATAGGCCATCACGCCCACGGCATAGCGGTCCATCGCCGGCGTCGCCATCTCGGCGTGCCATTGCTCCGGTGCCATATAGGCGGGATCGCCAACAGCCGCCGGCCGCAACGCCGGATGGGGCGGCGTCTCACCGGCGCGCAGCAGCATCCCGGTGAGCTTCACGTGCCCGCTCGCGTCGAGCAGCACACGGGAGGGACGCAGCGCCCCGTGTACGATCCCGGCGGCGTGGAGCAGATCAAGCGCCTCACCGATTTCGCGCAGCACGGTGAGGATGCGGTGCACCGTCGGTGGGCGCGTCGCCACGATCAGGTGATCGACGCGCAGTGGCCCGGCCAGCTCCGTTACCGCCACCTCGAGTCCATCGATCAGCTCTGTCGTATGCACGCGGGCAATGTGCGGGTGCGATACCGCCTGCGCGAGCGCCACCAGGCGCCGGAAGCGAATGGCGTGCCCGGCGTCGGTGCCCTCGTTGGGGTACGGCACGCGCACCGCGCGCCGCTCTCCGTGCGCCGCCGGATCGCGGGCACTGAAGACCAGCCCATTTTCGCCGGCGTGCAACAGGCGGGCGTCGTGAAATCGCTCGCCGAGGCGCCGTGCGATCTGCTCACCGAAGGCGGCTCGCGTGATCATGACAGCCTCCCGAGGCTACTGCACGAGGGCGATGGCTTTCACCGGACTCGGCGTCCCCGAGAACGCGCCTGTGGACGCGATGGACGAGAAGTAGCCGCGGATACCGGTGTTCTTGGTGTATCCGGTCACCGCGAACACGCCGATGAACTTCACGGTGAATCGCCCACTCACCAGCGCCTCCGAAACCGCCACTTTCACCGGGACCGGATTCACACAACTGAACGTCGCGTTGTTCTTCGGGGTGGCCGGCACGGTCCCGCCACCCTCGTTGTTGCACAGCCGTTCGATGCCCGCACTCTGCGCTGACGTCGTGACCCCATTGTCCTCGGCGAGCTGGTCGCCGACGCCGATGGTGGGCCGGCCGCCGTACGCCGCAATACGTTGCGCGAGTGAGTCACACGTGACGCCAAGCCCGTACTCCCAGTTGTTGCTGGCGTTGTTCCAGGGATTGCCGCCGCTGCCATCGGCGTACTGAATCGGTGGGAGACGCACGCCGCCAAAGGTCCCGGAGCCGAGCGGGCCATTGCCCTTGCCGGCGAGGGTGATCTCATTGGCGATGGTCAGCTGAGCGAGTCGGCGGACATCGGTGGTATCCAGCGACGGATGGGTGGCACTCGTCTGCGACCCGGCCGGCGGAAACAGCATGTCCAGCATCGCCTGATAGGGCACGACCATGGGGCGCACGCAGGGCGTCCGTGACGCATAGCCGACCGCCGCAATGCTCGTCGCCGATCGCAGCTTCGTCTCGAACCCATAGATACGACCAAACAGATAGTGCGCCGTATAGCGGGAGGTGGCCCGTACCGCATTCGTGTTCGCCGCCGTCCACGAGCCCGTCGCCGTGAACGTCCGGCGGCTGAAATCCCACCGGCCGGGAACCACGTCGGCACTGCCAATCGTGGGCGCCACATTCTCCACCAGATTCAACTGCCCATAGCGGATGGCGGAGTCGGCGCCGCGGGTTGGTGCGAGGCGCAGCAGTCGGTCGGCGCCAGCCAAGGCCGCGGCATCGGCTGACACGTGCACCTGCGCCCGATCGAGATACATGCGGCCAAAGTCCACGGCGAATGCCACCACGCCGAGGAGTACGACGAGCAGACTCGCCACGAGAATCAGGATCGATCCGCGACGGCGGCGCGTCACGGATTCCCGGGAATGCGCCGGCAGATACCACAGGCTGGTGCGTTTCATCGGCCCCTCCTCAGCGCCCGTGAGGCGCTACTGCAAGCCGAGCGCGGTCCAGATCGTGTCGAGGCCCAGGACCATCGGGCCACCGATGACGACAAACAGCGCCGGCAGAATGAACAGCACCATCGGGAACACCATCTTGGTGGCGGCCAGGGCCGCGGTCTTTTCCGCCACCTGCCGCCGCTTGCGACGCAAGCTTTCCGAGTGCACGCGCAGCACGCGCCCAATCGATGATCCCCACTTTTCGCTCTGGATCATGGCCGAGGCGAGCGTCCGCAGTTCGGTCACGCCGGTGCGGTCGTACAATCCGTGCAGGGCGTCCTCGCGGCGCATGCCGGCATTCGACTTCCGGTTGATGACCAACAGCTCCTCGGCCAGATCCGGGTGCACCAGTTGCATCTCACGTCCGACGCGCAACAGCGCGGCATCAAGCGAGACGCCCGCCTCGACACACACGAGCAGGAGATCCAGGCAGTCCGGAATGGCATGCACGACCCGTCGTTGACGCGTCTGCTCGAGTCGCCGCAGCACCACCGGAGGGAGCAGCAGTCCCAGCACGGCGCTCACCCCGATCCCGGTAAAGAGCAGCACCGGCGCCGCGTAGCGCAACGTGATCAACGCGAGCGCCGGAAAGACCGCCACCGACAGCACTCGCAGGAACACGTAGAGGGCCGGCGCGGAGGGGTGATCGAACCCGGCGCGTACGAGCCGGCGCGCGTTGCTGAGATCGAGCATGCCATCGGGCAGCAGGCTGGTCATCGCGTGCTCGACATGTCGCGCCATGGATGGCGTTTCACGGGTCAGCAGGGGCGGGAGACGGGCGGCGCGGCCGCGCCGCTCGGTCGCCCGGCCGATCACCGCGGCACGCGCCTGATTTCCGACGACCGCCCAGGCGGCGAACGAGGCGGCAATCACGAGCACCGCGATGAGCATCATGAGTGAGGTCGACATACCCGCTCCCTCGTCAAAAGCAGAACGACGTGATCAGCACGACGCCGTCAGAACGCGATGCGCGCAATGCGACGCACCATGAGGTAGCCCAGCACGATCGAGAGTGCAGCGTATCCCAGCATCAGCTGTCCGGTGCGCGACACGAACATCGGCTGCATCATCGTGGGGTTGAGCAGCATCATCGCCGCGAACGCCACGATCGGGAGCGCCGCCAGAATGGCTCCCGTGAACTTGGGCTCGGCGGTCAGCGTATCGATCTGGTCCATCAGCGCGCCGCGATCACGGATCAACGTCGCCAGTCCACCCAGGATCTCGGTCAGATTGCCGCCGGTTTCACGCTGAATCAGCAGCGAGGTCACGAACATCTTGGCATCCAGCGTACCGACCCGCTCCTGCAAATCCAGCAGCGCTGAGCGTACATCGATCCCCAGGCGCTGTGCATCGTAGAACGCCATGAATTCCTCACCGACCGGCTTCGGCATCTCGTCGCCCACGAACTTCATCGCCGCCTGAAAGGAGAAGCCGGCGCGCATGGCGTTGACAACCATGTCGATCGCATCCGGGAGCTGGATGGCGAAGTGCGCCAGCCGCTTCCGGGTGCGGAACGCCACGACCATCGTGGGAAGCGCCACCCCGACGCAGGCGAGGGGGACCGACACGAACAGGCCGAAGCGCGGCGTGGCGAGGAGCCCCAGCGATGCGAGGAGAACGCTGCCGATCACGAACTCCCCCGCCGACCAATGCACGCCAGCGCGGGCCAGCGCATGGGTGATCAGCGGCGTGATGCGAATGCGATGGAGCAGGCGATCGAGCAGCGGCACCGCACTCGCCCGCACATCACGCAGAATCTCCAGGTTCGCCGTGGCGCTCCCAGGCGTGCCGCGCGAGCGGAGTGCCGCCAGCGCTTCGAGGCGCCCGCGATTCATGTAACCGTAGGCGGTGAGCACCAGGAGGAGCGTGCCGAAAAAGACCAGAAAGAGCACGACGGTGGACATAACGCCTCCCACAGCTCACAAGGCGAGGAACATGCTGGGCGGCAGATCGACGCCCGCCACATGCAAGCGTTCCGTGAAGGTCGGGGCGACGCCCGTCGCTTCGAAGTGGCCGATCACCCGGCCGTCCTCGGCGATCCCGCGTCGACGGAACCGGAAGAGCTCCTGCGTGGAGATGATGTCGCCTTCCATCGAGGTGATCTCGGTGATCGACACCACACGTCGTGAGCCGTCCGCCATGCGGGCGATTTGCACGATCACTTCGAGTGCGGACGCGATCTGTTCCCGGATGGCCCGAAGCGGCAGCGCGGTATTGGCGAACTGGATCATGGTTTCCACGCGCGCCAACGCATCCCGCGGTGAGTTGGCGTGAATCGTGGTGAGGGAGCCTTCGTGGCCGGTGTTCATGGCCTGCAGCATGTCGAGCGCCTCGGCGCCACGCACCTCACCCACGATGATGCGATCCGGGCGCATGCGTAGCGCGTTCCGCACCAGGTCGCGGGCCACGACTTGCCCCAGCCCCTCGGCGTTCGGCGGGCGCGTTTCGAGCCGGACCACATGCTCCTGCTGCAGCCGCAGCTCGGCCGCGTCTTCGATCGTGACCAGGCGCTCGGTAGACGGCACGTAGACGCTCAACGCATTCAGGAGCGTCGTCTTGCCCGAGCCGGTTCCGCCTGACACGATGATGTTGAGGCGCGCCTCTACACACGCGGCGAGCAGGTCGGCCATCTCCCGCGTCAGCGTGCCGTTCTCGATCAGCTGTGGCATCGCGAGTTGCGCGCCGAATCGACGGATCGAGAGCACCGGGCCGTCGAGACTCAGCGGTGGAATGATGGCATTGACACGCGACCCATCCGGCAGGCGGGCATCCACCATGGGTGATGATTCATCGACGCGTCGACCCACACGGCTCACAATGCGGTCAATGATCGCCATGAGGTGAGCGTCACTGCGGAAGGAGACCGGTACCCGCGCCAAGCGTCCCTTCCGTTCGATGTAGACGTTGTTCCGGCCGTTCACGAGGATGTCGGAGATGGTCGGGTCCCGGAAGAACGGCTCGATCGGCCCGAGCCCGGTGACCTCATACACGATCTGTTCGATGACCTCGTCGCGCTCGGCCTGCGTGAGCGGCGTGCTCTCGGTGCGCAGAAACTCGGCGACCGCCTGTCGAATCTGCCGGTCGAGCTGCTCGGGATCTTCGATCCGCTCGAGCACCTCGAGGTCGAGGCGATCAATGAGCCGACGGTGCAGATCGACCTTGAGCTGGTCTACCGGGCTCAGCGCTTCCACGTCGAGCCGGCGCGGGGTGAAGCTGCGCGAGAGCCGTTCCTGCACGGAGGCCGGTGTGGGGCGTGGTCGACCATCGCCGTGCGGCGGTTCGGTACCGTTGTGCGTGGGGGAGGGCGTGAGCGTCGCCGTCGGTGCGGGCACTCCCGTCAGGCGTTCGAGTAGCGTAGGCATATCATCTCCCCGCAAGGCGGAACAACCGCCCCTTGCGTGAATCCGGACGAGAGTCGGGCGGCGAGGAACCGTCGTCGCGAGTCGGGGCCGCCGGCAGGGTGTCTGTCGGCGCCGTGGCCGCTCCGCCGGGGACCAGGCGGACCGCCAGGTCGCGATAGCTGCGGGTCAGCGCGGAGTCTGCATCGAGATCGATGACCGGTACGCCACGCGTGGTCGCGAGCGTGCAAGCATCGAAGTCGTTCGGCAGCTTCCAGCGAATGGCGCGTCCGAGCACGCCTTCGGCATCGCGCATCGAGAGCGGCGATTCGGCGTTCGCGCGGTTCACGACCACGTGCACCTTGTGGGCGCCATAGCCGAGGCGCTCGAACAGCTGCAGCGTGCGCTGCGTGCTGCGGAGCGCCGGCACCGAGAGTTGCGTCACCAGCACGATGTGATCGGCGGTGTCGAGCGCCGCCAGGGTGCGTTCGCCGAGATAGTGCTCGGTATCGACCACCACGCACTGGAAGTGCGAGCGGAGGTGGGCAAGAATGCTCGTCGCCGCGTTGGCGTCGATGAGGTCGAGCATTTCCGCCTTGTCGGACGAGGGCAGAATCCAGATCCCATCGGGCCCCGGTGTAAGCAGCGCATTGAGCAACTCGGCATCGACGCGGTCCACCTTGGCCATCAGATCGCCGATGTCATAGGTGGGGGTGGCATCCAGGAGCACGCGCACGTCGCCACCCACCACGACCAGATCGGCCAGAGCCACCCGACGCGTCGGATCGGCCTTGGCCAAGGCGGCGGCCAGGTTCACCGCCACCGTGGTGGTGCCCAACCCTCCCTTGGCCGAGTAGACGGCGATCGTGGTGCCCGCCGCCCGCACTGGCGTCGTCATACGTCGGGAGAGGCGGTCAACGGCGCCTTCGAATTCGCGCACCGTGATCGGCGACGCCACGAACTCGGCGATCCCCGCGCGCATCGCCGCCAACATGAGTTCTGGTGTGGCCGCCTCTGCGACGCCGATCAGAAACGGCGTCGCTCGGCGCAGGTCGTGTTCGATCAGCGCCGATTCCACCGGGCCCAGGCCATCGATGGGGAGCAGCACCAGATCCGCATGCGTGGAACGCAGCCGGTTCGCCGCCGCGGCCAGGGAGGGCACCGTGTCCGGCGCCGCAAACCCGAAGCGGGTGAGGACCGGCAGCACCACGTCGGCCGGCCGGGCGGCGTCGCCCACGATCAGTACGGTGCGTTCACGCATGATATCCCCCTTCACCTACTGCCGCTTCGAGGTGTCGGACGCGGGGCGCTTTCGGAGGGCCTCGATCGCCGGGAGTGAGCCCGGCGTACGCGGCTGCGCGAGCAGTTCTGCGCCGACGTTGGCGGGATCGATGATGCTCGGGGTGATGATCACCAGCAGTTCCGATTCCGCGTTCTGCCAGCGTGAACTCGAGAAGAGGGCGCCCAGCACCGGGACGTTCATCAGCCACGGCACACCGGTGCGCACCCGTTCCCGTTCCTCGTTGAAGAGCCCGGAGAGCACGACCGACTGATCACGCCGGATGTCCACGGTGCTTTCGACGCGTCGTGTCCGGAGGGCGGGAATGCGGAAGCCGTTGAGCGTGACGGCATTGCCGTAGTCGAGGCTCGAGACTTCCGGCCGCACGAACAGTTTGATGAGGCTGTCGCTGACGATGTCCGGCGAGAAGCGGAGCCGCACACCGAATTCACGATACGTGATGGTGACGAAGCCCTGCCCACCTTGGCCAGCGCCCATCGCCGCGCCCTGGACAATCGGAATGGGGAGTTCACCGCCGGCGAGGAACGACGCCGAATCGCGATCGGCCGCCAGCAGGTTCGGTTCGGCGAGCAGGCGAGCACGTCCGCCCTGTTCCTCAGCTTCCAGCAGCGCGAGAAACTGCTTCGTGCCAAAGTCGGAGAGGATGGTCAGGAAGCGCGTCTCTCCTGGAATCGTGATGGTCCCCTTCTCGGGATCGATCGCGTTGTCGGACTTGAAGAGGCCAGTCCCGACGCGCGTATTCCTGCCGTCGTTCTTGTGCAGCCCCGACACGCCGATCTGCCGGAGCACATCCTTGCGCACCTCGGCGAGACGGACCGCGAGCAGCACCATGCGCCGGTCGTTCGGCGCACGGACGCTCACGCGGTAGTGGAGCCGTGGACGGTTGGCCGCCCAGAGAACGATATCGGTCTCCCCGTTCGCCTTCCCGTTGATCACGAGATCGCGCTCACCGAGCACGACCACATCGGCGATCTCGGGGTTCGCGACGGCGACCCGGGTGATCGGATCGGGGGTGGTCAGGGGCAGCGATCGCCCGACCGAGAGACTGATGCGCAGAATGGTGTCGGACGACACGGGCGATTGCGCGATCGCCCGCGAGGCGAGCAAGAGCAGGAAGAACAGCAGCAGTGCCAGAACCTGCCAGAGTCTGACGAGTTGGCCACGACGTGGCGCGGACATGGTGGTACGCACGGGACGCTCCCACTGAATGAAGGGGAAGGCCCGGTGACGAGTCGTCAGGGGAGCGGCGGCTTCCGTTTCACCGAGTCACTTTTGCTCGAATCACGTTTCTCGAACTTCTGGTTGGTGACCTTGTCGCCCCGGATGACCTGCACCGCGACGGAATCGGGCGCCTTCGGTGGTGCGATGACCGCCGAGTCACGGGGCGGCGCCACCGTTGGTGCCGGCGTTGGCGCCGGGAGGTAGCGCACGACGATCCGAGGGCGTGCCGCACCCGCTTTCTCGGGCGCGGGTTGTGGCGGCGGCGGCGGGTCGCGCATCAGCACGTCCTCCGTCCGTGCGCCCTTCGTCACGATCGAGTCCGGATCACCATAGCCGCGCAGCACCAGTTGGATCGTGCCATCACGCATCGCCACGGCCAGGCGCTCCGCCTCGAAGGGCGTGACCTCGAGCGTGGCCGTCGTGGCCTTGATCGGCTCGTTGTCTCGCGCCGCCCGATCGACCGTTCCGACCGACAGGACGCGCATGTTCGACATGAACAGCTTGGAGACTTGTCGATCGTCGCCCTGCTCGCGCAGTGTCACGAGGACGTCCACGCGGGAATCCGGCTGAATCAGGCCGCTCACCCCGACCACATCATCGATGCGGACGGCCATCGCCCGTTTGCCCGGCGTGATCTTGACCTGAATGCCCTGACCGGTGCCGAGTGGAGCGAGGCGTCCGGGGATGATGGCCTCGCCCTTGAACACCGCGATGCGGGTCACGCGTCCGACTACGGAGTCGATCTGGCCAAAGGCGCTGTCGGGCACCGAGGCCGCGGGCCACCGCTCCGCCGACAGCGCGCTGCGCATCAGGGCGGCCCCTTCGGGAATGTCCTGGCTGGCGATCACGACGGGCGCCAGGACGAGTTGGTTCTGGGCGCGCGTGCGCTCGATCAGGCGGTACACCCCGAAGGTGGCACTGCCTGCGGTCGCGAGCGCGACCACCAGAACCACGGAGTAACGATTGAGGTCCATAACGCCTTCCCTGAAGACGAGATCCTCGGCACCGCCGGCGGCGGTGTCAGGCGCCTTCCCACCGGAAGGTGGCGCGCGCCCGCAGCGTTGGGGTGAGCGACTTGCCCATCAGCGCCGGCAGTGGCGTCAGCCACGTGAACGGATAATTGATCTGGACTTCGATCGACTGCAGCGCGGAGGTGCTGCAGCCGGGTTTGCACGTGACGACGACCTGCGTGGCGGCATCCACGGGCGCGTTGCCAAAGGGAGACATGACCGCGGCGGCCGTATCGCGAATGGCGGCGAGTTCCGCCCCCGGATTCGGCAAGCGCGCGGCATACCGCGCCGCTTCTCGGGCGGCCGCCGTCAAGTTGTTCGACGTGTAGAGCGCGCGACCAAAGTCGATCGCCCCGAACACCAGGGTGAGGAGCAGCGTGACGAGAATCGCGAACTCGACGAGCGTGGCACCCTGTTCGTCGGTCCGCAGGCGCCGCTGCTGCGCCCGCATCGCGCGCCACCAGGAGAGGGAACGGGTCATGCGACACCTCCCAGAATGAGCCCGGGTTTCCACCAGGCCAGCAGCAGCCCGGCGGTCATCGCGAGCGCGTAGGGCACGCGTGCATCACGCGCATCCACCGAGGGCTCGTGCAGCTGACGCGGTTGGCGCACCCCGAGCTGCAGCCGAAGCGCGGTGTATCCCGCGCCGCGTGTCCAGAGGAGCCAGCCAAGGGAGAGCAGACCACCGCACAATCCGGCGAGCATCGCCCCTTCGGCCGCGCCCAGCGGTCCAAGCCACGCGGCTCCGGCGGCAAACAGCTTCACATCGCCGCCGCCCATCATGTGGAGCAACCAGAACGGCAACCAGATCGCCAGCCCCGTGAGAGCGCCAAGGGTGGCGGTGCTGAGCCCCGCCACCCCGTGCCCCACCAGCTGTACCAGCACGCCCATGCCGAGGAGACCCGCCGCCATCCCGTTGGGGATCCGTCGTGACCGAACGTCTGCCGCGGATGCGATCACCAGCGCACCGGTGAACAACCCTCCAGCGAGGGGTATCCACAGCGGACTATCGGTCAGGCGGAACATCGGTCCCTCAGGAGTTGGGGAGCTTCCCGTCGGCCTCCGTGAACAGCGCAGCCACCTTGGAGCCGAACGTGTTCACGGTGGCAATCGCAACGAGCGCGATCAGCAGGACGAGTAGGCCGTACTCCACGAGCGAGGCGCCATGCTCGTCCTCGCGCCAGGCGCGGAGGCGAGACTCACGTGTCGCGTACCACATACGACGACATCGTGTCTAGTTCGGCAGCGCCGTATTCACCTTGCCGAAGCCCGTGTTGATCTTCGTGCCGAGCGTGGTGACGGCTCCAATGACCACCACCGCAATCAGCAGCACCAGCATCCCATACTCGACGAGCGAGGCACCCGAGTCATCCGCAGTAAACCGGCGGACGAGCGTTGTCATCGTCGACATAACCGCCTCTCTGTCCGGAGGGCTCCAGTGAGCGCCTCGTCAGCCGCCCTCACTGAGCTGGCGTTGCGGTGGATCAGGGATCCGCCACGAAAATGGTGACGCAACCGTCACATTCCAGTCGGCAAACATCACACAATCGGCGCGGGTTTCCCTGACGAAGAAAAGCAACACAACGACGTAGAGAAACCACACATCACAAGAAAAGAACGCTCTGTCATACGTGAATGACAGAGTGTTCATGAAGATTGCATCATCGAGATGCAGTGATCGCTGAGCGCCTACCGTGCCCGAACCCAGCGCAACACCTCACCGATCGACGGGCGCTTGCCATACATGAGCAACCCCACGCGATAGATCCGCGACGCCAGCCACACCGCGACCGCCGCGCCGATCGCCACACTGGCCAACGACAGCGCAATCTCACCCGGCGACACCGGCGCCACCGTCATGCGCAGCGGCATGATGATCGGGGCACTGAACGGGAGCGTGGAGAGCACGCGCGAGAGCATCCCATCCGGCTGCATCAGGATGTTCTGCGCGAACATGATGCTGCTCACGAGGAGCAGCACGATCGGCATCTGCGCCTGCTGCGCTTCCTGCTCGCTGTTGATCGTGGAGCCAACCGCAGCGAAGAGGCCGGCGTAGAACATGAACCCGAGCACGAAGAACGCAACGAGAATAGCCCCGGTCGCAACCGAGATGCTCGGCAACGAGAGCGGCGTGTCCGCCGCCCCGAACTTCGCGAGGATCGGAGCGCGCACCTGATACATCGCGAGTCCCATCACCAGCCAGAGGACGATCTGCGTCAAGCCCACGCCGCCCACCCCCACCACCTTGCCCGTGAGCAACTTGGACGCCGGCACACTCGCGATCACCACTTCGGCCACGCGCGTCTGCTTCTCCTCCAGCACGCCGCGCAACACGTTGAGCCCGTAAATGAAGATCGTGAGATAGAGCAGCATCGCGACGGCGAGCCCGAAGAAGAAGTTCACCTGGCCGGAGCCACCGCGACCCTCCTTGGTCAGGCGTTCCGTGCTCACGACGGCATTGAGCGAGGTGAGCTGGCGTCCGAGATCGGGATCGATGCCCGAGGCCTCCAGCCGCAAGTCCAGCACCTGGCGCTGGACGGCCTTCTCGAGGCGCTGCATGTCGAAGAGGGCGGTCGTGTTGCTGCCGGCGTAGCGCGCCTTGCCCGTCAGCACCGTCGCGGAGTCGACCACCAGGTAGCCCTTTACCCGTCCGTCCATCACGGCGCGCGTGGCCAGCGACTCCGCCGGCGCCAGGCTGTCGCGCGAGATCGTATGGACAATGGGCCCGTCGGTCGTGTTCGCCCCCGTGACCCCGCCCCGCAGGTAGGTCGCCAGGCGATCACCCAGCTGCACACCGGACAGATCGATGATGTGAATGTTCGCGCTCGCGTTCCCGTCTTTGTTCTTCGACGCGATGAGCGCCGGCAGGAACATCAGGCTGCCAAAGAGCACGGGGCCGAAGAGCGTCGCGATCACGAACCACTTCGACCGCACCCGCTCCATGTATTCGCGGCGAATCACCGCCATCAGCTTGCTGTTAGCCATGTCCGCTCATCCCCGCTTCCACATGGGTGGCCCCGACTTTTTCGAGGAAGATGCGATGCAGCGACGGCCGCACGCGTTCGAACCGCTCGATGACGGCACCGGCTCCGACGAGTGCGTGCAGGAGCGCTTGCGAGTTCGTCCCGGCGGCGAGTTCGATCTCCAGAAAGCGATGGGAATCATCAACGCGCTGCACCAGCCCACGATCGGCAAGGACGGCCTGCACTGCTGGTGAGGGCGCGCCGTCGAGGCCGAGGGCGACTAGACGCGTGCCGTGCGCATCGCGCACCGCGGACACCGCGCCGTCCAGCACCTTCTCGCCGCCGGCAATGATGCACACCGAGTCACACAGCCGCTCGGCATTGTCCATGATATGCGTGGAGAAGATCACGGTGCGCCCGCGCTTGCGGAGGTCGACCACCGTGTCCTTGAGCGCCTGCGCGTTGATCGGGTCGAGGCCGCTGAACGGTTCGTCGAGAATGACCAGCTCCGGGTCGTGCAGCAGGGCGCCAATGAACTGCACCTTTTGCTGCATGCCGCGCGAGAGCTCGTCGACCTTGCTGGTGCTCCAGTCGGCCCCGCCGTTGCCGCGCAGGCTCATGCGCTCGAGCCACGCGTCGATGCGCGTCTCCAGATCACGCCCCCCCAGCCCCTTGAGCTCGCCCAAAAAGCGGAGGACGCGACGCACTTCCATCTTCCGGTACAGCCCGCGTTCCTCCGGGAGATAGCCGATCCGGTCCACCAGGGCGGGATCGCTGTTGGGCTTTCCCAGCACGTGGATGCGCCCTTCGTCGGGCGCAATGATGTTGAGCAGCATCCGGATGGTGGTCGTCTTGCCAGCGCCGTTGGGGCCGAGCAAGCCGTACACACTGCCGGTGGGGACCGCGAGAGAGAGCGACTTCACCGCCACATGGTGATCGTATCGCTTCACGGCGCCCGCAATATCGATGGCGAGGGATGTCATACCGGAAAAGTAGGGGAACGCACGCGCCGACGACGGCAACGGATGTCTGGAAGTCGTCAGGGCGCCACGCGCGTGGGAACCGCCCGCAGCCCACTCGCGCCACTCGATCCTACGGCGGGAGTCGACCGCGGTGTCAATCGCTCGAGATACTCGGCGTCCTCATTCACCAGCCACGGGTCATGCAGCGCCCGCCCCGCCACGATGTTCTCGGCGACCAGCAGGCCGGTCATCATGGCGTGGTCCTGGTTGTTGTACTTGTGCATCCCGTTCCGGCCGATGAGATGCAGGTTCGGATAGTGGGCGGCAAGCCCGTCGCGAATCACCTGCACCCGTTCCGCGTATTCGTCGTCGTACACCGGATACGCCTTGGGCTGGCGCACCACGCAGCCGTCCACGACATCGGCCGCGTCGGCGAGCCCCAGCTGGACCAGCTCGCGGGTGGCCAACGCCACGAGATCCGCGTCGCTGCTGGCCCACAGCCCGTCGCCCTCGAAGCAGAAGTACTCGAGGCCGAGGCAGGTGAGCGTCGGATCGGGGACCATCGCCGGCGACCAGCTCTTGAAGTTCTGGATACGGCCGACCTTCACCGTGTCATCGTGCACGTACAGCCAGTTGTCGCTGAAGCGCTCCCGATCGCGGAGCATCAGCGCCACCGTGAGGAAATCGCGGTACCCAAGACGCGAGGCCGCCTCGCGCATCGCCGGTGGCGGTGGCGGCGTGAGATGCGCCACGACATCACGCAGCGGTGCCGATGACACGACGTGATCGGCCACCTGCTCGGCGCGCATTCCATCGGTGCCGACGTGCCCCACGATCCAGCGGCCGTCGTCCCGTTGCGCCAGATCGGTGACCGTACGACCGAGCGTCACCGCACCGCCACGGGACCGGATCACGTCGGTGCAGCGCTCCCAGAGCATCCCTGGCCCGAGCCGTGGATACTGAAAGGTGCCGATGAGGCTTTTGATCCCGGCGCGGCGCGAGGGCAGCAGGGCCGTGATCACCGCCGAACGGAGCGACACGCCCTTGATACGCTGCGCCGCCCAGTCCGCCGAGATCTCGGTGCAGGGCATGCCCCACACCTTTTCGGTGTAGGTCTTGAAGAAGATGCGATAGAGCCGCTCGCCGAACGCGTTCGTGACCCACTCTTCGAAGGTGCGCGGCGCCGGATTGGGACGGAGGCGCGCTTTCGCGTAGGAGAGTGCACAGCGCGCGGACTCGACGAGGCCGAGTTGCCACAGCGCCTGCACCGGGCGCAGCGGATAGGCGAAGAACTGGCCGTTGTAGAAGATGCGGCTCGAGCGCGGGCGCTCGAGAAAATCATCGGGGAGCATTTCACGCCACAACGCTTCGATGCGCTCCGACTTGGAGAAGAAGCGGTGGCCGCCAATGTCGAAGTGGAACCCCTTGAAGCGCACGGTGCGCGAGATGCCGCCCACATACGTGGGGTCGGCCTCGAGCACCGTGACCGGATAGCCCGCCCCCGCCAGCACGTACGCGGCCGTCAATCCGGCCGGCCCCGCGCCAATGATCACAGTGGTGGGCAGTGGTGATTCCATGGTGACGGAAAGCTGACGCAGCCCCATGATCCGGCGCCAGATGCACGGTTGGCCCGGTGAGTATCTTTTCCGGTCATGAACACGCGTGCGCCGTTGGCGTTCTCTCGCCATGAACTCGCCGGTGCGTTCGGCGATCTCGGCACAGACCTGCCGCTGCTGGTCGGTGTGGTGCTGGCCACCGGGATGGACCCTACCACCGCGTTCGTGGTGTTTGGCGCACTCCAGATTGGCTCCGGGCTTGTCTATCGCCTGCCGATGCCCGTGCAGCCGCTCAAGGCCATGGCGGCGATTGCCATTGCCGGCAAGATCGCCCCCACCTTGCTCGCCGCCGGTGGGCTCATTGTCGGCGTGGTGATGCTGCTGCTCGCACAGACGGGGCTTCTGGAGCGCATCGCGCGCGTCGTTCCCAAGATGGTCGTGCGGGGCATTCAGATCGGACTGGGCCTCCAGCTCGCCAAGCTCGCTTTCACGCAGTTCCTGCCGAGCGATGGCGCGCGTGGCTGGCTGCTGGCGGCGGTGGCACTGGTGACGGTGCTGACGCTGCGCAGCAACAAGAAAGTGCCGGCGGCGCTCGTGGTGCTCGGCCTTGGTGCCGCCGTCGCGGCGTACACCTGGCCGGCGACTGTCGCCGGGCCCGTCGGCTTTCATCTGCCGCAGTGGAGCGGACAGTGGCCCACGACCGACGAGTTCGTGAAGGCGGCGGGGCTCCTCGCACTACCGCAAATCGCTCTCTCGCTCGGCAACTCAGTGCTCGCCACCAGGCAGGTGGTGGCGGACTTCTTCCCCGAGCGCGAGCCGCTCACGGTGAAGCGCATCGGCACGACGTACGCCCTCATGAACCTGCTCGCGGCCCCGCTGGGCGGCTTGCCGGTCTGTCACGGGTCGGGGGGGATCGCGGGCCACTACGCCTTCGGGGCGCGCACCGGTGGCAGTGCGATCCTCTACGGCAGTGCGCTCCTGCTGGCTGGCCTGTTCCTCGTGGGTGACCCGGCGGCGTTTCAGCGCCTCGTGCCGGGCCCCATTCTGGGCACGCTCCTGGTCGTGGAGGCCGGCGCTGTACTCTGGCTCTCGCGCGACCAGTGGGGCGACTGGCCCGCTTTCATGCTGGCCATTGGCTGCGGCGTGACGGCGGCATTTGCGCCGTACGGGTACGCGATCGCGCTGGTGGCGGGGACGGTGGTAGCGCTGCCTATCGTGCGGCTTCGCCGTCGCGGGCTTCAGACCGTCTGACGTCGGAATCGGACGTCGGAACACGGACCACTATGGACCGTGGGAGTCGTGACGGTTGACGGACATTGGGGGTCGGAGTGCCAGGGCAAGGACTTGCTGCGCTCCGCGCGACGGACTGCCCTCGCGCGGTGTTGCGCACCTCGTTCGGGCGATCGGATGTCTGACTGACGGAGCGCAGCAAGCCCTTGCCTTGGCACTCCCACCCCCAATGTCCGAGCCAGATCTCGATTCCCACTGTCCATAGTGGTCCGTAGACCGACATCCGATTCCGCTGTCGGAAGTCCGAGCACCCTAAAAGAACCACCGCTTGAGTCCCGTCCGTCCCTGCCGGTTCGCTCCCGCGAGTCGCCAGTAGAGCAGGAACCCCGACACGGTCAGCGCAAAGAGCGCGAGCCCCCAGAGCATCGACGCCACCAGCCCGCCGTCGCCGAACGCCTCCCCCGAGTGGATGCGGTTGATCAGCGGCTTGTCGGAGTAGTCGTCTACGTGCAGGAAATTCCCGGTTCTGGCATCGAAGAGCAGGCGCTTGTCTTCGCCGCCGGTCGGCTTCCCCAGATAGACGGTGATGACCGGCGCCGTCCCCTTGAGCTCAATGGCGATCTTGTCGATCGGGGCGTCCGGCGCCTGCTTCGCGGCGCCGGTCATGACCTTGTTGATCAACCCCTGCCAGGCGTCCGGCGGGGAGGTCGTTTTGACCGCGCTCACCAGCTCGCGGTTGGCCTCGCGGACGGCTTCGTCCTCGCCAAAGAACTCGACGCCGGCGACGATCACGCCGGTGAGGGCGGCAAAGGCCAGAAAAAGGGCGGCCGGGGCACCGATCCAGCGGTGCCACTGTCTCCAGAAGGCAGGGGTAGGCATTCGGGTACGTTGGTCCCGGCACCGCTATCTTTCAACCGTTTCGCGGGTAATCTCTATCCTATCGGGACCACGCATCCGACCCGCGTGGCTTCCCGGCCCACCCCCAGCCCTTTCGAGCCCATGCTTCGTCGCTTCGTCGCCTCGGCCGCTCTCCTCTGCGCGGCCGCCAGCGTGGCTGTTGCCGCGCCGCGCCTCATCGCCGACCTCACCGGCAAGTGGAACGTCTCCATCGCGACGCCGGATCAGGCGCGCACCTCGCTCATCACCTGGACGCAGAAGGGTGACTCGCTGGCCGGCACCATCGAGTCGGAGCTCGGCTCGTCGCAGCTGCGCGGCGTGCAGAAGGGCGACTCGGTGTTCTTCGGGTTCTCGCTCGATATGGGTGGCCAGGCCATCGTGATCAACGGCGCCGGCGCGATGAAGGACAAGGACACCATGAACGGCATGCTCGAAGTTGGCGGCATGGGCGCCTTCCCCTTCAGCGCGGTCCGGCAGCAGTAATCGTTACTTCGGCAGTTTGCGCCAGCGTTCGACCAGCTCGATGAACGCGGCGCGATAGCCGCCCTCGTCTTCCCCCAGCGCCGCGCGGGCCTGCTCCAGGACCTGCGCGGCGCTGCTCGTTCCCTTGTACTCCGAGTCGCGCAGCAGCATCCAAAGCGGCGCGTGGCAGCGAATCAGGTAAGCGATTGGAGGTCCGGCGATACGCTTCGATCCTAATGGGAAGGTACCCATGCAAGCGTCGCGGATGCCCATGTCCGCTATCGACGTGCGCGGCGTCGATCAGAGTGCTGAGATCAGTCGCGCTGCCACATGGTGGCAATCACGATCTCTGACAATCGGAGAGCAATAGCGCTTCTCGGTTTCCCTATTGACAGCTCGCTCGCTTAACACCGAATTGCCGTCGCCGAGCCTTGGCAAATGACAACCCCAATCGGAGTCCTTCGTGCATTACGACCCGAGATTTCTCATCGCGACGAGCGCGATCTTTCCGTTCATACTTGCCTCCTGCAGTAGAACCGATGGCCCTCAGTTAACGCCATTGGAGCCTTCTCGCCTGATGCAAACCTCCTCTCCTCGGCGTCTTCCCGGACGATACCTGGTGGTAATCAAGGAGGGTCTCGAAGATGAGTCGGCGCTACGCGCGCGCGACCAGGCTGTATCTCGTGTGCACGGGAGGATCTTCCAAAAATTCTCGAAGTTCTTTAAGGGCTTCGCTGCGGACATGACTTCGGATGAAATCGACTTACTTTCCGCCGACCCACGAGTGAGTCGAGTGATTGCGGACGAAAAGCTGGACCTGTACGATGTCGATCTAAACGCTGGGTGGGGACTCGGGCGGATCGATCAGCGAAATGGACCGTCTGACAATCAGTTCACGTACTCACTCGTCGGCCAGAGTAACGTCAATATCTATATCATAGATACCGGCATTAAGGGCACTCACCCAGACTTCACAGGCCGCCTGTACACTGGTTGGACTTTCGACCCCGGATCGCCAGCTCTAGACGATTGTGTTGGACACGGAACAAGTACCGCGTCTGCCGCCGCGGGTTCGGAGTACGGCGTCGCGAAGGGCGCAAAGATCTGGTCTGTCAGGGTGACCGGATGTGACCGTCAGCCAAGTCGCTCAGACGTCATAGCTGGTCTGGAGTGGGTCGCCAGCTACCACATCAAGCCCGCGGTTGCGAACATCAGCTTTGGAATGTCTGCCTTTCTGGATGGAGTCTTACCTGGGTCCGTGCATGACGCTGCACAAAAGCTTCGGAATGCCGGCGTCTTTGTGACCGTGGCGGCGGGAAATGAGGCGACAGATGCCTGCAACTCCTCACCTGCGAACGTAGTCGAGCTCATGACGGTGGGAGCAACCGACGCTAACGACGCTCGCACATATTTCTCGAATTTCGGGGAGTGTGTGGATATCTATGCTCCGGGAGACGGTGCTCCGCAGGCATCCTATCAAGGCGGATACAACTACCCTTCGGGTACCTCCATCTCCGCACCGATGGTGGCAGGGGTTGCCGCACTCGTGTTTGCCAAATATCCCAACGATACGAACGACGAGGTGCACTTCGCGATTCGTGACGGTGCGACCACCGGCCTTGTTGGGAACATCGGCGATCTGTTTCTGTATTCGAAGCTTCCGGCGCCGGTGCAGGTGGCAATCAATGGTCCTCATTCGGTCCCGAGTGGTGCCATATGTACTTGGTCATCTTCAATTAAGGCCGGTCGCCGACCATTCACCATTTCGTGGAGCGGTGTGCTGGACGGATCCACGGTCTCAATCACGGGATCGCCAGCGGCCTCCGGGAACCTTTTTCTCAGTGTTACCGATGCGTTGGGAAACACCGCCGTCGCGGACTGGGGCGTGTACGTTGATCCGACGAGTTCTGCCTTCATATGCCCATGAACTCGCTGGTGGAGCGCAGCTTCGGTGTGGTGCATTTACGCTTGGCGCATGACCTACGCCGTCAATCGCACACAGCGTCTGCGGCGTTGCTTGGTCGGTTTCCGAGACTTATCTCCCTTGGTTTGCTGCTGATCTCTGCAGAGCTACAAGCTCAGGATACGACACGGTCAGCGAGTCGCACCGGCGTACTGATAAGCCTCGGAAAGGGTAGGTTTCCGGCCAATCCAGGTCCCTCTCGCGGGCCTTCGTCGGCGATTCGTAACCTCGTCGGCGTGGGACTCGAGATCCGCGCGGCGACTCGGTACGTCGGAGAGCTTGATGCCCGATATGGCTTCAGTTCGAAACTCTGCAGTGAGTGGTGTCCCTCCAACTCCCTGTTCGTGACCGCGTCATTTTCGAGAATGTGGGGCCTGCGTCACTCCCGGGCTGGGTTTTACCTCGGTCCGAGTCTCACGTTCATGCAGTTCGACAGGAGTGACGTAGGCATAGGTGTACACTCCGCCATCGGTGTCAATCGAGGAAGTGGCCCTTTCCTCGCCGTAGACTACATATCCCCAATCGCAAGCCGTCCAGCGATAGCTGGATCGGTGGGAGTGCGGGTCTCGCGCTAAGGGACTATGCCGTCCCTTCTGTTTACCTCGAAATTTGCCGCCAGCGTTCGACCAGCTCGATGAACGCGGCGCGATAGCCGCCCTCGTCTTCCCCCAGCGCCGCGCGGGCCTGCTCCAGGACCTGCGCGGCGCTGCTCGTTCCCTTGTACTCCGAGTCGCGCAGCAGCATCCCGAACTGCGCGACGGCCGCCGCGAAGCGCGTGTCGGTGGTGCCACGGCCGCTGTTCGTGCGCACGGCCTGCTGCAGCAGCTGACTGGCACTGTTGCCGGGCTTCTTGTAGCGCAGCTTCACGAAGAGCAACTCGTCGCGCGCCCCCGCGGTCGCGGGAGCGGGCGCCTGGTAGCGCGGTGCATCGACGCCGCGGAGCGTGACCGTGCCGTCGACGCCCACCGGTACCACCTCGTACAGCGCCGTGACCTGATGCCCGGCCCCCATGTCGCCGGCGTCTTTCTGGTCGTCGTTGAAGTCTTCGTCGCGCAGCAGGCGATCCTCGTAGCCGATCAGACGATAGCCCTGCACGGCGGCGGGGTTGAACTCGATCTGCAGCTTCACATCGTTCGCGACGGTGAGCAGCGTGGCGCCCATCTCGCGCATCAGCATCTTGCGCGCCTCGTTCAGCTCGTCGATGTAGGCGTAGTTGCCATTCCCCTTCTTCGCGAGCTTTTCCATCATCGCGTCCTGGTAGTTGCCGGTCCCGAAGCCCAGCACGGTGAGGTACACGCCCTCGCTGCGCTTGAGTTCAATGAGCCGCTCCAGGTCGCCACCGGTCGCGCCCACGTTGAAGTCGCCATCGGTGGCAATGATCACGCGATTGTTGCCGTGCTCGAGGAAGTTGGCGCGCGCCGTGGCATAGGCGAGCATGATGCCGGCCCCACCGGCCGTGGAGCCCCCCGCCTCGAGGCGATCGATGGCCTCGGTGATCTGCACCTTCTCATCGCCACTCGTGCTGGGCAGCACTAGCCCGGCCGCGCCGGCGTAGGCCACGATCGCCACGCGATCCTGCGGCCGCAGCTGATCGACGAGCAACCGAAGCGACTGCTTCACGAGCGGGAGCTTATCGGGCGACATCATCGAGCCGGAGACATCGATGAGGAACACCAGGTTGTTCGGCGGCAGCTTATCGGTGGCAATCCGCTTGGACTGCAGCGCAATGCGCACCAGCTGATGCCTGGGCTGCCACGGCGCCGGCATGACATCGGTGGTGATGCGCACCGGATCGGCCCCTGTGGGTTCGGGGAGATCGTACGGGAAGTAGTTGATGAGCTCCTCGATGCGCACCGCATCCTTGGGCGGCCGCCCACCGCTCGTGATGAAGCGGCGCACGTTGCCGTAGCTGGCGCGGTCCACATCCACGGAGAAGGTGGACATCGGGTTCGAACGCACCGCGAGGAACGGATTGTCTTCGATGCGGTCGTACTGCTCGCGGTCGCGCGGCGGCGTGAAGCGGCCGAGGGAGTCCATGCCGGTCGTCTTGCGGGCCTGCGGCGCGAGTTCACGACCACGGGCAATGCCGCCGGCGATGCCCACATTGGCCGGAGCCGCCGCGGGTGCGGGGGCCCCGTTCCCGGGGCGCTGTGCGATGCGTTCGCTGGTGAGCGTGCTGATCTGCGCGGGTGCATCAAGCGCGCGTTCAGGGCGGGACCGCGAGGCCGTCACCACCGTTTGCGCGAGCGATGCGGGGCGTGCGCGGAGGGTGAAGTCCACGCGCGAGGAGTCACCCGTCACTGCGACGGTCGTCGAGGATGGTTCGTAGCCGATCGCCCGTGCAAACACGGGTAGGCGGACCTCGCGCGACACGGCGAGCGCGATGCGAAAGCGTCCGAGCGAATCGACGGTCGACCCGTACATGGTCCCGGAGACTTGCACGGACCCGGAGCGTACGGGCTGCAGGGTTGCTCCGTCCCGAACGGTTCCGTACATCACGAACCAACGCGCCGTTGCCGACGCCTCCGGGCTCTCGACCTTGGAGGCGAGCGTCGTGGGGGCCACGCCAGATGCCACGGCAGATGCCACGGTGGGAGCTGGCGCTGATTCGGGCGCGGATGGTACGGGGGCAGCCGCGTCAGCAACGCGCGAGGAGGAGTGCTCGGCCACGGGCGCCCTGCGGGCGCTCGCGGATGGGGACGGCGCTTGGGCCGACGTCGCGACCGTGGCAACAGTGGTGTCGCGAGCCCCACCCGCCACCTCCGCGACCGAAGCTGCCGGCGCCGGAGCGGGCGCCTCACTCGCCGTAGTCGCTCCACGACGCGTGCCAGACCGCTGCCACACCGTCACCGAGCCCACCATCAGGACCGCCGCGGCCGCAATCCCGATCCACGGCCGGCGCGCCACGCGTGGCGTCGGCACGGCCGTCGCCAGGCGGGCCGCGGTCACCGCGGCATCTACCTTCGGCACCACCCCAGCCGGCACGCCATCGAGCGTACCAAGGATCCGCGCGCTCGCGGCGAACAGGCCGCGCGCCTCGGCGACCTGCGTCTGGCACGTCGCGCAGCTCGCCACGTGCGCGTCAACGCGCGCTGCGTCGTCGCTCCCGAACGCGCCATCGAGCCACGCGTGGATCGTTCCCTCATCGACATGGCCGGCGCCATCGAACGTCGGCCGCAACACGTGGTCCGACACACCGAACGCCGCCGGATCCGGCAGCTCAAAGTTGTCACGCGACATCGGTCCCCTCCCGCGCCGCGCGATCACGCTGCAGCGCCTCATAAGCGTCCACGAGCCGGCGACGGGCACGCGACAGCGTCGTGCCCACGCTCCCCACGGCGAGTCCGAGGGCGGCGGCGATTTCGTGATAGTCGAGCCCTTCTTCACGGAGCAGCAGCGCCATCCGGTCCTTCTCGGCGAGTGCGTCCACCGCCGAGCGGGCCAGCGCCTGCTCCTGCAATCGTTCGAGCGACGTCGGCTCCGGCTCCAGTGCTTCCTCGGCCTCGAGGCGGAGCATCGTCAGTCGCTTCCGTTCGCGCGCATCGCGGCGCGCCTCGTCGCGCACGAGGTTCGTCGCGACGGCAAAGATCCACGCGCGCTCGTTCGTGGCCGGCGCATGCCGCAGCGCCCGCACGAAGGTCTCCTGTGCCAATTCCTCGGCGAGGTCACGATCTCCCAATCGTCGTGTGAGATACCGCACGACGGGGGCGTGATACTCCCGAAACAGCCGGTCCACGTGATCCATTGCGCAATCCCGTTTGGCGTCTCGCCCGTTCACATCCGCTGCCCGTTCCACCGCCCGAAAGTGGCGGTCACTGGGGGAGACGCCGGCCACGTCCGAACTTGCACACCGGAGCGCCAGATCGGATCCTTCCCGGATGGCCAAACTCGTTTCTGCCGTGTCACTGCTGGCGCTGGGGGCTGCGGCCACCTGGGCCGGCACCCAGGGGGTCGGCGCCGTGCCCCCCCTCAACGCGCTCCTGTCCCCGTCGGTGGGGCTCTGGGCCAACGCCCAGAATGACCTCCCGGCCAGCGCCACCGCCGCCATCCCCGGCATGACCGGAGAAGTGGACGTGCGCTATGACAGCCGCAGCGTCCCGCACATCTTCGCCACCACCGAGCTCGATGCCGTCCGCGCGCTGGGCTACGTGGTGGCGCGCGACCGCCTCTTCCAGCTGGAGGTCCAGAGCCGCGCCGGCGAGGGCACCCTGACGGAACTCGTGGGCGACGTGGCGTTGAGCGCCGATCAGGAGACGCGCCATCTGGGGATGCCGCGTTCGGCGGAGCTCCGCTTCAAGGGGATGGACCCGAACGGCCCCATGATGCAGATCCTGCAGGCCTACGCCGACGGGATCAACGCCTATCGCCGCGCACTCCCGGCCTCGCAGTGGCCGGTGGAGTACAAGCTGCTGCAGGTGGCGCCACGCGAGTGGAAGCCGATCTACACGCTGCACCTGCTCAATCGCATGGGGTACACGCTCGCGCACGCGCCGGTGGAGCTGGACCTGCTGCAGGCTCGTGCCACGATCGGTGATGCGGCGGCGCGCGCGATCTTCGACAGCGACTCCCCCGTGCAGGAGCCCATTCAGCCGGCGCCGCGTAATGCGCCGCGCGAAGCGCTCACCCCGCTGCCGGCGCCCAGCGCCCCCGATAGCACGGCGGTGCGATTCCTTGCGCAACTGATGCGTGGCAGCGACGTGGGCCCACTGCGCTGGACGCGCGACCGTGAGGGCTCCCCCGAGGAGCGCGCGCTGCTGCAGCAGGAGCGCGCGTTTGCCTCGAACAACTGGGCCGTCGCGCCGCAGCGCAGCAGGAGTGGCAAGGCGTTGCTCGCGGGGGATCCGCATCTCGAGCTCACGCTGCCAAGTATCTGGTATGAAGTGCATATGGTCGTGCCGGGCAAGATGGACATCGGCGGCGTCACCATTCCGGGCGCGCCCGGCGTCACGATCGGCTACAACCGTTCGCTCGCCTGGAGCTTCACCAACACTGGCGCCGACGTCATGGACTTCTGGCGCGAAACGGTGGACGACAAGGCCAACCCCACCACCTATGAGCTGGATGGGCAGCGCACGCCATTCGTGGACACTCGCGTGGAGCAGTATCGCGACAAGCGCGGCGCGCTGATTGTCACCGATACGGTGTACTACACGCACCGGGGGCCGATGCGCCGCCAAGGGAGCGAGTGGCTCTCCATGCGCTGGACGGTGCTCGAAGCCGGGCAGGAGATCATGGGCTTCTACAGCGCCGCACATGCGAACACCGCCGAGGCGTTCCTTGATTCAATGGCGACGTACTTCACCGCGCCGGCGCAGAACATGATCGTGGCCGACACGGCCGGCACGATTGCCATTCGCTCCACCGGCAAGTATCCCATTCGCGCCGACAGCGGCCGCGGCACGGCGATTCTCGAAGGGAATACCCGCAAGAACGACTGGCTCGGCTTCCGCCCGGTCGCGCGCTATCCGCAAAGCATTCGGCCCGCGCAGGGGTATCTCGCGAGTGCCAATCAGGAGCCGATCGATCCGGAGATCGACCCGCTCTATCTCGGCGTCGATGGGCACTACGAGATCTGGCGCGCGCTGCAGATCAACCGCCTGTTGCGCGGGGACAGCAGCATGACACCGGACAAGATGCGGCAGTTCCAGACCAACCCCACCAGCGTACGCGCCGATCGCCTGGTGCCGGCGTTCGTGCATGCGGGCACCGTGCGTGTGCAGCAGGGCGACACCGACAAGTCGCTCAAGGCCGCCGTCGATATGCTCGGCACGTGGGACCGCGCCTATACCAAGTCGAATACCGGCGCGCGTCTCTTCGAAACGGCCATGGGGCGGCTCACGCAGCAGCTCTACGACGAGCTCATGCCCAAGGGCAAGGACACGCGGGTGGCCACGCCGAGCGAATCGCGTCTGCTGCAGCTCATCGCGGACTCGAGCAACGCGTGGTGGGACGATCGTCGGACCGCGAGTGTGATCGAAGATCGCGATCGCCTCATGGCGAGCGCTCTCGCGTGGGCGTACGACACGCTGGTGACGCAGTTCGGCGATCCGACCAAGGACCCGTGGACGTGGGAGCGCACGACGCCCGCGCACCCGGCGCACCTGCTGCGCCTGGCCGGCTTTGCCGCGCCCGACGCCGGTATCAATGGCGGACGGGGGACACTGAACCCCAGTGTCGCCTCGAAGCGCGCGAACTTCGGTGCCAGCTGGCGCATGGTGGTAGAGCTCGACAAGCAGCCCGTCATTCGCGCCACGTATCCGGGCGGGCAGAGCGGCAACCCCGCGAGCCCGCGCTATCTCGATCGCTATCCGCTCTGGACGGAGGGCACGCTCGACAGCGTACGAACGCCGCATACACCCGCCGAACTCGCGAGCGGTGACGTGAAAGCCACACTCACCCTGCGCGCCGCCGGCGCCCGCTAACGGAGATCACGATGAAGTCATCGCATTTCGTGCTCGCGCTGGTGGTGCAGGTCCTCGCCCTCAGCTTCGGTGGCATCTGGGGCGCGGCAGGCGCCGGGATCATCATTGGCGCGCTCGTCGGACTCGGCGGCGGGCGCGGCGCCTTTCGTATCGGCTTTCTCTCCGCGCTCGTGGCGACCGCGCTGTTGCTGGCCGTCGCCGCGGTGCGCGGCGCGCCCGTGGCCCACTTCGCCGAGATGATCGGCGCGAACTTCAAGCTCCCCGGCGCGGCGTTGCTGGCCGTGACGGTGCTGCTGCCGGCGCTGCAGAGCGGGGGGCTGGCGGGGGGAATTGGGCGGCTGGCGGAGCGTAAACCGCAGTAAACCCACAACCCAAAACCAAAAACACGAAACCCAGAACCGATCAATTCTGGGTTTCGTGTTTTTGGTCGTGGGTTATGAGTTGGTCGTGGGTGGTGGGTTCGTCGTGGGTTGTGGGTTACTTCAGCGTTCCATCCAACTCCAGCCACACCCGCCGTACCGCGATCGGCCCCTGCTGGTCCGCCAGCATCCAGCTGCTCAGCGCGCCCCACTGGGCCTGCTTCACCGCGTCGTCCACGCTCACGCCGAGCGTCTTCTGCCGCTTCACTTCGGCAATCACGCTCACGAGCGCATCGCGGAAGGTCACGAGCTCCTCGCGAGAGACCTTGGGTTCTTCGATGAAGCCGTGTCCCGGTACGAAGCGGTCCACGTTCTTGAGCGCGAGCGCCGCGTCCACCGTCCTCACCCACTCGCTTGGGTACGCTGAGCGCATCGCCGGGAAGACGCGATTGAGGTAGACCTCGCTCATGAAGAGGATCTTCTCGCGCGGCAGCTGCACCATGAGATCGCCGCCCGTGTGCGCGCGGCCCAGATTGAGGACCTTCACGGTGGTGCCGCCCACGTCGATCGTCTCTTCGGTGCCGGTCATGGCGGCGGGAGGCACGACTACGACGCGCCCCTGAGTGGCGGCGGCCGAGTCCTTCTTGAGCTGCGCGAGCGACGCCGGGCTCACGACGTACTTGATGTCCTTCGGCAGGACGCTGTTGCCGGCGGTGTGGTCGCCGTGATCGGAGCCCACCACGTACCACTTGATCGGCAGCGGTGTGAGCTCCTTGATCTTGTTCACCATCGTTTGCGTCGCCGCCGGTGACCCCTGCCCATCGGCGATGAGCACGCCGTTGGTGCCGATGACCACGAGGCTGACCGTGGTCATGCCAGGATTCCGGATTTCCTCATAGCCGTAGACGCGATCCGCCAGCTTCACGAAGCGTGGGAATGCCGTGAGCGGGATGCCGCGCGCGTCGGGGAAGGCGGTACGGACCACGGGCGCCTGCGCGGGCAGGGCGGTGGCCGCGAGAAGGGCGGCGGCGCCAAGAGCCGCGAGGCCGCGCCAGCGGGAAGGGAAGGTGGCAGGCATGTCGCGAAGTTGCGGCCTGCGGGGCTCGGGCGCAAACTCGGAGATGCCAACCACTGCCTTGGGCGAGTTCTTCGGAACGTTCGTCCTCATCCTGCTCGGCAACGGCGTCGTTGCCAACGTGGTGCTTCCCGAGACGAAGGGCCAGAATGGGGGGTGGATCGTCATCACCACCGGATGGGCCCTGGCCGTGCTGGCCGGCGTGGCCGTCGCGCTGGCGCTGGGTGCGCCGGGTGAACTCAACCCCGCCGGCAGTATCGCCAATGTGGTCACGGGCGCCCGCACGCTGTCTAATGCGCTCTGGCACATCGGTGCCCAGCTCGCCGGCGCCATCGCCGGTGCCACGCTGGTGTGGCTCGCGTATCTCAATCACTGGCGGCGGGCCACGAATGCTGCCGATATCCTGGCCTGCTTTTCGACGGGCCCGGCCATTCGGCATCCGCTGAATAATCTGATCACCGAAGCGATCGGCACCTTCGCGCTGGTGTTCATTGCCTCGGCACTTGGCATGCGCGGCGTGAGCGGCACAACGCCAGCGAGCAATCTGACGCCCATCTTCGTCAGTGCGGTGGTGTGGGGCGTCGGCCTCGGACTCGGCGGCCCCACCGGCTACGCGATCAACCCCGCACGTGATCTCGGACCGCGCATCGCCCACGCGCTCCTCCCGATCGCCGGGAAGGGGAGCAGCGACTGGAGCTACGCGTGGATCCCCATCGTGGGGCCGATCATCGGCGCGGTGAGTGCCGTGCTCCTGCTGCGAGCCATCGCGCCGGCTTGAGTGGTGAGTGTCTCGCACAGAGGCACGGAGGGTCACAGAGACGCACAGAGAAAAACGATCAACGAAAAAGAAATACCCTGTGTCCCTCTGTGTTCACTGTGTCTCTGTGCGAGATGTTCACTCTCTCCGCCCGCGATAACGCCAAAGCCACTCCGCCGCCCACGAGCCAAACGAGCCTTCGCGAAGCCGTGCTCTCGTTTCCCGCATGAGCTCCATGAGGAACGTGAGGTTGTGCAGCGCCAGGAGTCGCGGGCCGAGGGGCTCCTCGGTCACATGCAGATGCCGTAGGTACGCCCGGTCATACTGGGTACACGCCGGGCACGGACACGTCGCGACCAGCGGCCGGCGATCCAGCCGATAACTGCTCTTCGTGATCTGCACTTTGCCCGTGGGTGTGAACACGGTCCCATGGCGACCCATGCGCGTTGGCGCGACGCAGTCGAAGAGGTCCATGCCGCGCCCGACGGCTTCGAGCAGATCATCGGGGAAACCCACGCCCATGAGGTAGCGGGGCTTGTCCCACGGCAGCAGCGGCGCGCAGGTGTCGAAGGTGTGGTACATCGCCTCCTTCGCTTCGCCTACGCTCAAGCCGCCCACCGCGATGCCGACCCAATCGCCGGCACTCAGGATGCTTTCGATGCTGCGGGCGCGCAGATCGTCGTGGGTGCCGCCCTGCACGATGGGAAAGAGCGCCTGCGGCGGCGCGTCCACCGTGGTGTGCAGCGCCGGCGCGCCCTCGGGCACCGTGAGCGCGGGCAACGGCGCGCGCCCCTCGCGTTCTATGCGTTCGAACTCCACGCGACACCGCTCGAGCCAGCGCAGGCTGCGCTCCATCGCCGCGCCACTCGCGCGATAGGGGGAGCCACCTTCGATAAGCTCGTCGAGCTGCATGATCACATCGGCGCCGATGTTGCGCTCGATCTGCATCACCCGCTCCGGCGTGTACTGGTGCAGCGAGCCATCGAGCTTGCTCTTGAACTCGACCCCGTGCTCAGAGACCGACCGGTAGCGTGACAGCGAGAACACCTGGTATCCGCCCGAGTCGGTGAGCATTGGCCCATCCCACCGCGCGAAGGCATGCACGCCGCCAAGGGCGCGCACCATCTCGTCGCCCGGCCGGAGATACAGGTGATACGCATTGGCGAGAATCATCCGCGCGCCAGCCGCACGGAGCTCCGGCATAGCGAGCCCGCGCACGCTCGCATGCGTCCCCACCGGCATGAACGCCGGCGTCTCGATCACCCCATGCGGCGTCGTGAACCACCCCAGCCGCGCCGCCCCGTTGGCGTTCGACGTGCGAAACGAAAACGCGCTCACACCCCATCCCGCCGTACGTCTTCCCGCAGCAAGTCTTCCCGCCGTTCGTCTTCCCGCTCTAAAGCACGTCGCTCCGTCTCCCCATCCAGCACTTCCCGCACCTGCCTCAGCGCCGGCTCCGAACTCGTGTACGTCGCCCCATACCCCAGGTTGAACCGGAAGTCGAACCCTGCCGGCATCGCCCCCTGATTGTGCTGCAGGATCGTCTCGAGCTTGTCGAGCCCCTTGGCCAACCGTGCCTCGGGACTCGAGGCCGATTCGTACTCATCCCACAGTGCCACCAGTTCGTCGCGCAGCGACACCGGCAACTCCTTCGTGAGCTCCAGCAGGTCCGCACGCTCCTGCGCCGCCTTGCTTGGTACCCCCGCCTGCAGCACCGCCGAGATGTCGCCGCCGATCGCTTCGCCCAGATCGTGCACCACGCAGATGCGCAGCAGCTTCCCCAGGTCGATCCCCGGCACGCACGGCGCCAGCACCATCGCCATGAGGCAGAGGCGCCACGTATGACTCGCCACCGTTTCCGGTGCGCCGTCCGACGTCCACGACGTCCGCGTCGTCATCTTGAGCGCCTCGGCGCGGCGCAGAAATGTCAGGATGCCATGCAGCTCTGCTGGATCGATCGGATGCATCGTCACGCGACCTTCTTGCCGGTCCACCGCTCCACGGCCTGCGCGCCCCCATGGCGCACGAGCCACGCGAACACCATCGTGCGCGTCAGACGCCCCGCGGCCAGCGCCAGAAAGAATTCCACGAACGGCACGCCCACGATCCCCGAGGCGATGCTCGTGAGTTTCGTGGACAACGGGCTCATGGTACTCGCAAAGATCGCCCACCCGCCCCACTCGGCGAGCGTGCCGCGGTAGCGATCGATCGTGGCCGGTGACAAGTCAAAGAAGTTCGCGAGCGGCCCCTGGAGTACCGACAGCGCCTCGTGTCCCAGCCAGTACAGCCCAACCGACCCGATCATCGTGCCAGCCGTTGCCACGAGGGCCAGCGTGTACGCGCGCGCCGGGCGGGCGAGCGCCAGCGGCAGAAAAAACAGATCGGCGAGCCCCGGGAAGATGAACCCCTGCAGCAGCCCCCAGCCGAGCACCACGCTGTTCGCCCAGCCGGCATCGGCCCACTGCTGCAGACGGGCATGCAGGCGCGCGAAGCGACCGAGCGGGGCAGTGGGAGCAGACATGCCGGAAAGATAGCCCAGACGGGCTGCGGGATAGCTCTCGGGCACCGACGGGACATCGCGAGAAACCGGCGGCGCCCCGCGCCGTACGACAGGGACAGGTCGTGTTCCCGCGACTACCTTTGGGGTCCCGCCCCGATGCCGGCTCTCGCCACTCGTCATTCGTGTACGCTGTCGACTTGCAGCACCTCACCAAGCGGTACGGGCCTGTCACCGCCGTCCGCGACTTGTCGCTCCAGATCGCACCGGGCGAAATCGTGGCCTTCCTCGGCCCCAATGGCGCCGGGAAGACGACGACCATCGATATGCTCCTTGGCCTCGCCCGCCCCGATGAGGGGAGTGTGACGGTCTACGGCCAGACGCCCGCTGACGCGATCGCGCGTGGCGACGTGGCCGCCGTGATGCAAACCGGCGGACTGCTCAAGGACTTCACCGTCGGCGAAACCGTGCGCTTCACCGCGTCGCTGTTTGCGCACACTCGCCCGGCGGCCGAGTGCATGGAGCGGGCGGGGATCGCGCACATCGCCGATCGGCAGGTTGGGAAGTGCTCCGGCGGTGAGCAACAGCGCCTGCGCTTTGCGATGGCGCTGTTGAGCGATCCGCGACTGCTCATTCTGGACGAGCCCACCACCGGGATGGACGTGGAGGGGCGTCGTGATTTCTGGGGCGCCATTCGCGCCGATGCGGGGAAGGGGCGCACGGTGTTGTTCGCCACCCACTATCTCGACGAGGCCGACGCGTACGCCGATCGCATCGTGCTGGTGCGGCAAGGGCAAATCGTCGCCGACGGTACCACCGCCGAGATCAAGGCGCTCGCAACCGGTCGCACGGTGCGCGCGTACTTGCCCGATGCACCGCTGGCCGCGATCGAGCAGCTCGCCGGCGTGACCCACGTGGAGACACGCGGCGATGCGGTGATCGTGCAGTGCGTCGATTCCGATGCCATCGCCCGTTGGTTGCTCACAGAAACCCCTGCGCGCGATCTCGAGATCACGTCGCAGAACCTCGAAGAGGCGTTCGTCGCCCTGACCGGTGACGACGCCCCAGCCGGAGCCGTGCGATGAGTACCGATGTCATCACCACGCGCAACGCCCCGCCCATGGGCGGATTCAATATCACCGCGCTGTCGCTCGAACTGCGGCGCGTGCTGCGCAATCGCCGCACGACGATGTTCATCTTCGTCTTCCCGAGTCTCTTCTTCTACCTGTTCGGCATGGCCGGCAATGCGGCCCGCCGTCCGGGTGGTGCCGCCATGCTCGGGTACGTGATGGTGAGCATGGCGGTGTACGGCGCGATGATCGGGGCGACGAGCGGCGGGGCAGCGGTCGCCGTCGAGCGGAGCCTCGGCTGGAGCCGCCAGCTGCGTCTGACCCCGCTCGCGCCGCCGGCGTACATCGCCATGAAGGTGATCGTGGCCATGACGCTCGGGTTGTTTGCGATTGTCTCCACCTTCACGATTGGCGCGCTGGTCGGCCACGTGTCGCTCGAACCACAGCAGTGGCTGCTGTGCGGGCTGGCGGCTTGGGGGAGCTCGTGCGTGTTCGCGGCCTTCGGCCTGTTCATGGGCTTTCTGGTGCCGTCGGAGAACGTGATGCAGTTCGCGGGGCCGGCCATGGCCGTGATGGCGCTCTTCGGGGGCATCTTCATGCCGGTCAGTACGCTGCCTCCCGGCGTGCAGACGGTGGCCAAGCTCACGCCCATGTACGGTGTGGGTGAGCTCGCCCGCTCGCCGCTCACGCACAACTTTCACATCGAAGCCGTGTTCAGCGTGATCGTGTGGGCGCTGGTGTTCGGCTCGCTGGCCATGCTCCTGTTTCGGCGCGATACCAAACGCGTATGACGCTCACCGTTCGCCATGCGTTGGTACTGGTGGTTCTCGCGGCTGCTTGCCAGCGCGCCCCATCGCTCTCGCCGCGGCCGCTCGTGCTGCCGCGAGGGACCGCCGATTCCGTGCGCACCGAGGCGGTCGCGCGCGGGGTCACGCTGCACTCGCTCGTGAACGTGGCCGCGCCGTGGCGCGCCTATGTGCTGGACGTGGATCTGCGATGCAACGCACTGCAGGCCGTCAAAGGTGCGCCGACGGCCGTGGGGCGGCTTACCACGAATCAGCTGCTGGCGGCCCTGCCGGCTGGTGCCCGGGCCGTCGCCGCGGTCAACGCCGACTTCTTCCTGTTTGCGCCGCCGGGTGTCCCGACCAACGCGCACGTCGAGCGCGGCGTGATGATCTCCGGGCCGGACAATCGCCCGGTCTTCTGGCAGGGGGTGAACGGCGCCGTCGGTTTCGACACACTGCGTGTAACTGGCACGCTCGGCGCCGGCGCGCGCACGGTGACGCTCACCGCCTGGAACCGCCCCGCCGTGCGCACGAACGGCGTGATCGACAGCAAGTGGGGCGCGCCGCTCGATACCGCCGTGCGCAAGCGCTACTGGCGACTCGATCCGGTGGGGGCGCCACTGCGGGGCGCCAAGACCATCACGCTGAGCGGCCGCTACATCGCGCATGCCCCGCGTGCCGGCGACACGCTCGTGCGCGGCGACACGCTCCTGCTCCATCTCGCCCCGCGCGAGGCGGCTCCCGCCGAGGGCGAGGCGATCACGCTGTCGGTGCAGTTGGTTGGCCGCGGGGCCACCGCCGCTCGCACCGCACTCGCCGAGGTGGTCGGCGGGCGCCCGATGCTGGTCGCCGACAGTGCGGCGGCGAAGGATGTGGACACCGATGGTCAGGCGAGCTTTCGCGATCTGAATCCCCGCACGCTCCTGGGCCTCGATCGCAAAGGCCGCCGCGCCTGGCTCGCCGTCGTCGACGGCCGTCAGAAGGGCTACAGCATGGGAATGACGCTGCGCCAGGAAGCGGAGCTGATGCTCGCGCTGGGCGCGACGCGGGCGATCAACCTCGACGGCGGGGGCTCGTCGGCGTTGGATATCCGTCGCGCGGACGGGTCGGTGCGGACGGTCAACAAGCCGAGTGATGCGGGGGGAGAACGGGCGGTGGCGAATGCACTCGCCGTCCGGCAGACGTGTAAGTAGCGCGAGAAAAAGGCGGAACCCCTGAGGCATCAGGGGGGAGGGAAAGAGGGAGTGGGCATCAGGACCGCGGGCTGATCACGCCGTCCTGATGCCTACTCCCTCTGTTCCGTCCCCCTGACGCCTGAGGGGTTCCAACCGGTTCAGTTCGCGCCGATCCTACAGTCGATCGAGATCCTCTTTCCCAATCACCGGATGCCACGGCCAGATCTCATACTGCGCCAACCCCAGTCGCGTGAACGGATCGCCGTTCCGGATGCGGTCGAGCGCCGCCTGTCCATCGGCATCGGGGACGCGGAACAGGAGGGCGCCGCCGAAGCGTGGTTCAAGCGGCCCGGACGCGAGCAGCGTCCCCTCGGCTTTGAGTTCGCGCAGATAGGCGCGGTGTTCGTCGACGTAGGGTGCCACCTCTTCGAAGGGGCGGCGATAGCGGATGATGGCCATGGCGTACATGCCTGAAACGAACGCGGCGGTACGGGCGGCGTCAACGGGGCCTCCGCGGAGCACCGGGGGCATCGGAGAACTACGGTGACAGTGCGTCGCGGAGGGCGCTCCACGCCATCCTGGCGCAGCCATGGCGGCCGGCGAACGGGGCAACGCCGCGCAGGGGTGTGAGACTCTCCGGCAGCTCGACCTCGGCGTTGCCGGCGAGCATCGCCTCGAGGTCGCCCGCCAGACGCAACGCGTCGCGCACCGACATGCCCACGACGGCATCGGTCATGAGGCTGGCCGAGGCGGTGGCGATGGAGCACGACTGACCGGTGAAGGACACATCCGCCACGCGTGCGCCGTCCAGCAGCACCATGACCTTGAGCTCGTCGCCGCACACCGGGTTCTTCTGCACGGCACTGGTCGTCGCACCGGGCATCTCGCGCTTGTTGTGCGGCGCCCGGTGATGTGCGAGGAGTGCCTCCTGGTACATCGCGCCGAGCGACGCGCTGGTGCGCTTGTCACTCGGCGCGGGCACGCGACTACTCGGTGACGGCGAAGAGCGACTGCGCGGCCTGCAGCGCGCCCACGAGGGCGTCCACGTCCGACTCGTCGCTGTAGACGTAGAAGCTCGCGCGCGCCGTGGCGCTCACGCCGAGGCGGCGCATGAGCGGCTGCGCGCAGTGATGGCCGGCGCGAATGCAGACGCCGTGCTGGTCAAGGATCGTGGCCAAGTCGTGCGGGTGCACGTCCGTCACCGAGAAGCTCACCACGCCGCTCCGCTGCGCCGGCGGTGGCCCATACACGGTCACGCCGGGGAGCGCGCGGATCTTGGCGTCGGCCAGCTCGAGCAGCGCGAGTTCATGCGCGCGCACGGCGGCCATGTCGAGCCCTTCGAGATAGCGCACGGCGGCCGCGAGGCCGACGGCATCGGCCGCGTTGGGCGTGCCGGCTTCGAACTTATGCGGGATCACATTCCACGTGCAGTCGAAATCGCGCACCCACTCGATCATGTCGCCACCAAACTGGTAGGGCGGCATCTGCTCGAGCAGCGCGCGACGACCGATCAGGCAGCCAATGCCCATGGGACCCAGCAGCTTGTGGCCGCTGAATGCGTAGAAGTCCACGCCCAGCTCATCGAACTGCACCGGCAGATGCGGGACCGCCTGGGCGCCGTCGGCCACGATCACCGCACTCGAACGCGCGCGCACGAGGTGGACGATGTCGCGGAGCGGTGAGATGGCGCCCACCGCGTTGGAGACGTGCGTGACGGCCACGAGGCGCGTGCGGGTGTTCACCGCGTCGCGGAGCGCGTCAATGTCGATCGTCTGCTGCGGCGTGAGCTCCACGATGCGGAGTGTCGCGCCGGTGGCGAGCGCGAGCTGCTGCCAGGGAATGAAATTGGCGTGGTGCTCGAGCGCGGTGACGACGATCTCATCACCCGCCTTCACGTGCGCGCGCCCCCAGCTCGACGCCACCAGGTTCATCGCCTCGGTGGTGCCGCGAGTGAAGATCACGCAGTCGCTATCCGCGCACCCCACGAAGCGGGCGATCGTGGCCCGCGCATCGTGATACAGATCCGTGGCCTTGGCCGACAGCGCGTAGGCGCCGCGGTGCGGGTTGGCGTTCGCGGTCTCGTAGAAGTCGCGGATGGCGTCCAGCACGGCGCGCGGCTTCTGCGACGTGGCCGCGGAGTCCAGATAGTGGAGCCCGGGGTTCGCGACGAGGAGCGGAAAATCTGACTTCGGAGCGAGACTGGCGAGCATGGTGTGGTTCGAAAGCGTATACGTGGGGCGCATACGTACTGCGCATACGTGGGGCGCATACGTACTGCGCATACGTGGGGCGCAGACAGGCTGCGGAACTACGTCAGACGTGGTCCAACAAATACCTCACCATCCTCGACCCGCACCGCGTGGGTCCCGATCGGATCCGTCGCGGGGCCCTGCAGCACCTCGCCCGTGCGCACATCGAACTGCGCACCATGCCAGGGGCACTCCAGCACACACGGACCGACCACATCGCCACCGCTCAAGGCGAAATCGCGGTGCGGGCAGCGGTCGTCCACCGCGTAGACCTGCTCGCCATCGCGCACCAGGCAGATGCGGCGCCCGTCCTCCAACTGCACGCCCAACGGAAAGCCGGCTTCGATCTCGCTGACCGGCGCCACACGGACGAATCCGGTGCTGCCCTGAATGCCGGTCATTCGGTGCTGACCGCGGCCGGTGCGCTCTCGCTTTCGAGCGCCGCCTTGAGCGTGTGCCAGCTCAGCGACGCGCACTTCACGCGCACCGGAAAGCGCGAGACGCCGCTGAACACGACCAGCTGCCCGAGGTCCTTGCCGCCGTTCTCATCCTGGCCGAGCACGAGCTGGTGGAAGCGATGAAACAGCGCCTCCGCTTCCGCGCGCGACTTCCCCTTCACGGCAGCCGTCATGAGCGACGCCGACGCCTTGGAGATGGCGCAGCCGTGACCGGTGAACTTCACGTCCTTGATGATGTCGCCCTCGACCACCAGCGCGACATGCACTTCGTCGCCGCACAGCGGATTCCGCCCGTCGGCCTCACGATTGGCGCCGTCGAGGGCGCCAAAGTTGCGAGGCTTGCGGTTGTGGTCGAGAATGACGCTCTGGTACAGCTCTTGTAGGTCGGACATGGTGCCTCGTGTAACTGCAACTGATCAGTTTCGAGTCTCGGGCTTTAGGTCGTGGGTTGTGGGTTTGGGGACCCACAACCCATTACCAAGAACCCGATACCCCTGACTGATCGGTTGCTGTTCTCAGTGGTTCGCCGAGCCGGTGAACCGCTCAATCGTCAGCTGCTCCAGCGCTTCCACGATCGTCGGGTTCTCGATCGTCTCCAGCACGTCGGCCGCAAAGGCGTACATCAGCAGCTGCTTGGCGAGCGTCTTGCCCACGCCGCGGCTCTTGAGGTAGAAGAGCGCGGTCTCGTCGATGCGCCCGACGGTCGCGCCGTGGGTGCACTTCACATCGTCGGCGAAGATCTCGAGCTGCGGCTTGGTGTCGATCTGCGCCGCTTCGGAGAGCAGGAGGGTCTGGTTCGTCTGCTTGCCGTCGGTCTTCTGGGCTTCGGGGTGCACGTACACCTTGCCGTTGAAGACGCCGTGCGAGCGGTCGTCGAGCAGCCCCTTATACACTTCGCGGCTGAAGCAGTTTTCCTTCACATGCTCCACGCGCGTCTGGTGGTCGCCGTGCTGCTGGCCATCCAGCATGTACAGACCGTTCAGCGTGCAGCCGCACCCTTCGCCATCCAGCACCGTGTACACGTTGCTGCGCGAGAGGCTGGCGCCCGTCTGGAAGGTGAACGTCACGAAGTGGCTGTCGCGCCCCTGCCGGGCTTCCACCGTGCTGATGTGCTGCGCCTGGCGCGACTCACGCTGGATGCGCACCACCTGCAGCGTGGCGCTGTTGTCGGTGAACGCCTCGACCACCGCGTTGGTGAAGTACGGCAGTTCGGCGAGCGACACGTAGCTCTCCACCACGCTCGCCTTGGCGTGCCGCTCGGCTACCAGAATGTGGCGCGGGTGGCTCATGAGGTTGGCGCCGTGCGCGTCCACCACGTGCAGGATGTGCACCGGGGTGTCGCTCACCATCTCCTTGGCGATGTGCACCAGCACCCCTTCGCCGGCGAACGCGGCGTTGAGCGCGGTGAACCCGTCGCGCGTGGCCGGCGCGGCCGTGCCGAGGTACTTGGCCAGGAGTTCGGGCTCCTGCTCGGCGGCCTGCGCGAGCGTCAGCACGCGGACCCCCTCGGGCAGCGCCGAGAGGTTCGAGAGCTGCGGCGCGTAGCGGCCGTTGAGGAACACCACGAGCGGCCAGCTGGCGTCGAGGAGGAAGGGGGCGAGCGCCGCGATGTCGGTCGCACCCGACATCGGCGCCCGCTCCACCGCCGCCTCATACTGCGCCGACGCGATGGCCGACACGTTGGTGTAGTGCCAGTCTTCGTTGCGCGTCGTGGGGAAGCCGAGCGTCTTGAACGCCTCGGCGCCGGCGACCCGGAGCGCCTTCAGGGTGCCGGGGGCCTCGGACGCGGACGCCGCGATGGCCTGCTCGGCGAAACGCAGTTCCGTGCTCACGCCGCCGTCTCCAGGACCCAATCGTAGCCGCGCGCTTCGAGCTCGAGCGCCAGCGACTTGTCGCCGCTCTTGATGATGCGGCCACCGGCCAGCACGTGCACGTAGTCGGGGACGATGTAGTTGAGGAGGCGCTGATAGTGCGTCACGACGATCGACGCATTGTCCGGGCGCTTGAGCGCGTTCACGCCCTGCGCGACGATGCGGAGCGCATCGATGTCGAGGCCGGAGTCGGTCTCGTCGAGGATGCTGAGCATCGGCTGCAGCACGGCCATCTGCAGGATCTCGTTGCGCTTCTTCTCACCGCCCGAGAAGCCGGCGTTCACCGAGCGGTTGAGCATGGACGGATCCATGTCCACCAGCTTGAGCTTCTCTTCCACCAGGTCGAGGAACTCCATCGGGTCGACTTCCTCGAGCCCCTTCGCCTTGCGGATCTCGTTGTACGCCGCGCGGAGGAAGTAGGCGTTCGTGACGCCCGGGATCTCCACGGGATACTGGAAGGCGAGGAACACGCCGTTCTGCGCGCGCACTTCGGCATCCATCTCCAGCAGGTTCTCGCCGTTGTAGATCACCTCACCGCCGGTGATCTCGTAGGCCGGATGGCCCGCGAGCACCTGCGCGAGCGTGCTCTTGCCCGAGCCGTTCGGGCCCATGACGGCATGCACTTCACCCGCGTTCACGGTGAGCGAGATGCCCTTGAGAATGGGCTTGCCGTCGATGGAGGCGTGGAGGTCGCGAATCTGGAGCATATGCGTGGAAGTCCCGTGGAGGGGCGGAAGTCGAGATGAAAACTGATTGGTGATGGGTTTCAGGTTCTTGGTCGTGGGTTATGGGTACCCACAACCCACGACCTAAAGCCCGAAACCCAGAACTGATCGGTCGAACACGAGGTCGGCGTTAGCCGACCGACCCTTCAAGCGTGATCCCCAGGAGCTGCTGCGCTTCCAGCGCAAACTCCATCGGCAGCTCCTTGAACACTTCCTTGCAGAAGCCGCTCACGATCATCGAGACGGCCTGCTCGGCGTCGAGGCCGCGCGCCTTGAGGTAGAAGATCTGGTCTTCGCCGATCTTACTCGTGGACGCTTCGTGCTCGAGCGTCGCGCTGTTGTTGCCGACTTCGACGTACGGGAAGGTGTGGGCGCCGCAGGCGTTGCCCACGAGCATCGAGTCGCACTGCGTGTAGTTGCGTGCGCCCTCGGCCTTGGGGAGGATCTGCACCTTGCCGCGGTAGCTGTTCTGCCCCTGCATCGCCGAGATGCCCTTCGAGACGATGGTGGACTTCGTGTTGCGGCCGATGTGGATCATCTTCGTGCCGGTGTCGGCCTGCTGCTTCTTGCTGGCCACGGCTACCGAGTAGAACTCACCCACCGAGTTGTCGCCCTGCAGGATCACGCTGGGGTACTTCCACGTGATTGCCGAACCGGTCTCGACCTGCGTCCAGGACACCTTGGCGTTGGTCATCGCCTTGGCGCGCTTGGTGACGAAGTTGTAGATGCCGCCCACGCCGTTCTCGTCGCCGGCGTACCAGTTCTGCACCGTGCTGTACTTCACCGTGGCGTTGTCGAGCGCAATGATCTCGACGATGGCCGCGTGCAGCTGGTTGGTGTCGCGCTTGGGCGCGGTGCACCCTTCCAGGTAGCTCACGTACGAGCCTTCATCGGCCACGATGAGCGTGCGCTCGAACTGCCCCGTTTCGGCGGCGTTGATGCGGAAGTACGTGGACAGCTCCATCGGGCAGCGCACACCCTTCGGGATGTAGCAGAAGGAGCCGTCGGAGAAAACCGCGCTGTTGAGCGCCGCGAAGAAGTTGTCGCTGTAGGGGACCACGGTGCCGAGGTACTTCTGCACCAGATCAGGGTGCTCGCGCACCGCTTCGCCGAACGACATGAAGATGATGCCGTGCTTGGCGAGTTCTTCCTTGTACGTCGTGCCCACCGACACCGAGTCAAACACGGCGTCGACGGCCACACCGGCGAGGCGCTTCTGCTCGGTGAGCGAGATACCCAGCTTGTTGTACGTCTCAAGGAGCGCCGGATCGACTTCGTCGAGCGATGCGAGCGGCTTCACCGACTTGGGCGCGCTGTAGTACGATGCCGCCTGATAGTCGATGGGCGGATACGTGACGTTCGCCCAATGCGGCTCCGTCATCGTCTGCCAGCGACGGAACGCCTTGAGGCGATAGTCCAGCAGCCACTGCGGCTCCTGCTTCTTCGCCGAAATGAAGCGCACCGTCTCTTCGGTCAGCCCCGGCGGGAGCGTCTCGGTTTCGATGTCGGTCGAAAAGCCGTACTGGTACTCGCGATTGACCAGTTGCTCGATCGTCGAACTCATGCCTGCTCCTGTCTCACCGTCGAAAGGTGACCTGAAACGCCATAATCACAGTGACTGCAGCCGTCCCGCCGATGCGCACCGCGCACGAGGGGAGCGCCCAGCAGCTTCTCCACGTACTTCGCTTCGACTGCACACGCTTCCGGGAAGCGGTCCACGATCTCCCGCACCGCGCAGTTGTGGATGCGCAGCGTGAACTGCGGCAGTTCAGACCGCCGCGCGAACTCCGCGCCCTCCGCCCCCTCCGCGTCCTCGGTGGCGCGTAGCGCCACCCCCATGTATCCGCGAGCCGTCAGCAGCTCCGCCACCAACGGCACGCGCTCCTCCAACGGCAACGCTTCCAGCACCGGCACCGCCTCATCGGCGAGCCGCTTCCATTCGGCCTCCAGCACCGCTTCCACGGCCGCATCGCCGGTTTGCGCCCGAATCGCTTCGAGCGCCGTGGCGAGCACCTGCACGTAGCTGCGCGGGAACAGCGCCTCGCCGGCGGCCGTGAGGGAGTACGTGAACACCGGCGCACCGACGCCGCGCACTTCCCGCTGGTACCGCACGAGCCCGTCGTCTTCGAGCGCCTTGAGGTGGCGGCGCAGGGCGTTCGCCGTGAGGCCGAACTGCTCCCCCAGCTCATGCGCCGACAGCGGCTGGGCCTTCTTCAAGGCGACCAGCAGCTCCGCGCGCACGCCGCGAAATCCCCCCAAGGCTCCAACGACATCCTCCATGTCCGATAATTTACATCGGATTTGGCGGATACGTCAACGAAAGTGTAAACGAATTCGTCAAACGATGGCGGCGAGCTCATCCAAAGGGATTCGCCGTTTCGCAACGGGTCCCGTCGTGGTACTGTATGCGGAGTCCGACGTCCCACCGCACTGTCACCCGCCCCTCTCCCCGCTTCCCGCCCGAGGACCATCGCAGTCGTGAAACTGACTGTCATTGCGGCCATTGTCGTGCTCGTGGTGGGCCTCATTGCGTTGTTCCGCGCCCAGCGGATCAACCAGGCGTCCATCGAACGGGATGGGCTGTCACGGTTTCGGGACAGCTTCCGCGGCAAGTATCCCGAAGTGCTGCTGGCGCAGGTCTATACGTACCTGGCGGAGCGGCACGGGGCGATGGAGCCGCATTACATCGTCAATCCGGGCGACGATCTCGAGCGGGTGTACGGCCTGATCGATCTCGACCTCGAAGACGCGGTGCTGGTCATTGCCGACCGGGCCGGCGCGCGGCTGCCCAAGGCGAACGAGCTCGATGCGCTCAAGACGCGGGTTCGCACCGTCGACGATCTGCTGCGTTACCTCGAGCCGTTCTTCCGCCCGGAAGTGGTGAAGGGTTGAGTTGACGCGCCGGCTACTGCTGGCGTTGGTCGTCCTGACGACCGCCTGCTCTCGCGGCCTGACGCCCATCGTGGCGCCGGCGCCGGCGGAGCCGCCGGTTGAATCACCGCCACCACGCCCGCGACTGGGCCCGACCCCGGCGCACGCCGGGCCGCTGAGCGCGGCGGTCACCCCCGACGATCTCGACGCCCTCTGGGCGCGCCAGCTCATGGTGCCGGTGCAGGGGATGTCCCGCGCGCGCATCCCGGACACCTTCACGGCCAAGCGGGACAAGGGCATTCACGGCGCCCTCGACATTCTGGCGCCGCGCTCCACGCCTGTCGTGGCGGCGGCCGACTGCATCATCGGGCGTCTCTTCGAAGGGCCTGTCGGCGGCATCGTGATCTATGCCTACGACCCCGATGAGCGCTTCGTGTATTACTACGCGCATCTCGAGCGCTATCGACGTGGCCTCGCCGTGGGCGACCGAGTCGCCAAGGGCTCGGTGATCGGCTACGTTGGAACGACGGGAAACGCCCCGCCGGACACCCCGCATCTGCACTTCCAGGTGATGAAGCGTGGGGTGGGGCGTGCCTGGTGGGATGGCCCGCCGATCAACCCGTACTCCTTTTTCGCCGCCGAGGCGCCCCCATGAGCATGACCGGCAAGGCGCGCGCGGAACTGCGCGCCGAAGCACACCATCTCGCCGTGCAGGTCCACATCGGCCACGCGGGGCTGACGCCGGCGCTCCTTCAGAGTCTGGACGACGTCCTGCGGACCCACGAGCTGGTGAAGGTGCAGGTCGCCAAGGGTGGCGAATTGTCGGCCAAGGAGGCGGTCCACGAGGTCGCCCCCGCGCTCGGCGCCGAGGTCATTCAGGTGATCGGCCGGACCTTCACGATCTACCGGCACAACCCCGAGCTCAAGAAGAGCGACACCCCCGCCTGGCGGAAGTAAGCGCGCGGCGGCCCGGCAACCTTCCGCGCTTGTCGCGCGTTCCTGCTGAGCTATCTTCCCTCGACCGGGATTCTCCCCCGAGAGTCATCGTCCGGTCGCGTTCGATCCGAGACCCTGCTCATGCCCTACGTCATCACTGAAGCCTGCATTTCCGTCAAGGACAAGTCGTGCGTGGACGTCTGCCCCGTCGACTGCATCTACGAAGGCGAGGACCAGCTGTACATCCACCCCGACGAGTGCATCGACTGCGGCGCCTGTGAGCCGGAGTGCCCGGTGACCGCGATCTTCCCCGAGGAAGACGTGCCCGTGCAGCTCAAGAGCTTCATCGGCAAGAACAAGGACGTGTTCAACGGCCCGACCCCGCCGGGGCGGCCGACGCGGTAACGCGTCCGCGGTAAACCCGCGAACCCCAAACCGAAAACCCCAGACCCCAAACTGATCAGTTTGGGGTCTGGGGTTTTCAGGTTTGGGGTCGTCGGGTTTAGAACTGCCAGCCGCGCGCCTTCAGCCAGAACAGCCCACCGAGCACGATGTACTGCCCGATCGTTGACCGCTCGCTCCAGATCGCCTCGCCCCAGTCGTGCTGCCCCTGGGTGCTGCCGGCGGGCGGGCGTCCGAACCAGCGCGGCGTGCGCGCCTTGTAGTCGAGATACTCCTGCCCGAAGATCGACTCAAGCACGCCTTCTTCGTAGCGCACGATGAGCGTGTACTCGATGGCGAAGATCAGCGTGGCGACGGGCAGAAACCAGAAGACGCCGCTCACCACCGTGAAGCCCATCCAGGCGAGGTAGTTGCCGACGTAGAGCGGATTGCGGCACCACGCGAAGGCGCCATAGGTCACCAGGCGCTGCACATCGCGGGAGCGGCGGCGCGTGACGGTGCCCGCGGCGGCCACGCCGGCGGTGCGCACCAATTCGCCGATCAGCACGAGCACGAGCCCCGCGATCCAGGTCGTTGGCGACTGCGTGCCCGGCACGAGCAGCGGCACCGCGAGAAAGGGGACCGGCAGCCAGCCGCGGTTCTTGAACAGCACCTGCCCGATACGGGCGGCGGTGGACCGTTCGGCGTCAGAGATCGTGGAAGAAGCAGTCATCGAGAGGGGCTACGAAACGGGCGGTCCAGCGATCGACGGATCGAGCGTGGACAGGAAGTCGGACAGGGCGTGCGTGGTGGCAGCGGGGCGTTCCAGGCAGGGCACATGTCCCGCGCCGGCAATGATCTCGAGGCGCACGCGAGCCTGCGACGGCAGGGCCTCCGCAATGGCGCGCGCTTCCTTGATCGGGGTCAGCACGTCGTCCTCACCCACCATCACCAGCGAAGGAACGCTAATCGTCCTGAGCGTCTCGCGTGAGTCCGGCCGGTCCCGGAGCGCCTGCAGGGCCCCGATGATGCCCGCGGCCGGCTGGCGCCCCATCATCGCGCGCAGCGTCTTCATGATCTCCGGGCGCCGTTCGCGGGTGGCCGGCCCCACCATGCCGGTGAGCTGTGGTTCCACGATCGCCCGGGCCCCGTCGCGCTTTACGAGCGCGATCATGTCATCGCGGCGCGCCTTGGCCTCGTCGGAGTCGGCCCCGGCGCGCGTATCGCTGAACACCATCGCCCGCACCCGGTTGGGATGGCGCCGCCACAGCGCCATGGCGATGTAGCCTCCCATGGACAGCCCGCAGATCACCGCCCGCTCGATCCCCAGCCAGTCGAGCAGCTGCACCACATCGTCGGCGTACTGCTCGACCGAAAAGGGCCCGTGCGTGGACGAGTGCCCAAAGCCGCGGATGTCCGGCACCAGGCAACGCACGCGCGGCGCCAGCGATAGGCGCTGCGCCGTCCACAGGGTCCGGTCATGCGGAAAGCCATGCAGAAAGACGACCGGCAAGCCGTCGCCGCTGTCGTCGTACCCCATCTGAAACCCGGGGAGCTGCGCGATCATCTTACGCCTCGAGTTTTCGCTGCTTCACCAGTTCCTTCTCGCGCGCGTTCTCGCGTTCGGCGATCATGCGCAACGGCACCAGCAGCGCGGCGGTGAGCGGGACGGCCACCATGAGGCCGATGAAGCCGAACACGAGCGTCATGAGCGTCTGCGCCACCAGCGTGATCGCCGGCGGCAGGTCCATCTCACCGCGCATGAGATACGGGATGAGCAGGTTGTTCTCGATGAACTGAATGCCCCAGTAGACGATGCCGACGGCCAGCGCCTTCTCGGGGGAGTCCACGAAGCCCATGAGAATGGCCGGCACCGCACTCAGGATCGGTCCCACCGTGGGAATGAACTCGAGGAGCCCGGCGATGAAGCCCAGCGCAAACGCCGCCTTCACCCCCAGCAGCAACAGCGCGATCATGCTCATGACGCCGATCACGACCATGGCAATGAGCTGCGTGACGAGCCATTTGCGCAGCACCGTGGCCATCTCGCCCATCACGAGCCGTACCTGCGCGCGTGACGCCGCCGGCACCGCCGCCAGTAGCCAGCCGCGATACACCTCGGGCTCGGCGCCGATGTAGATCGCCAGGAAGATCAGGAGTACGAAGCTCGTGAGGACGGCGACCGTGTTGCTCACGAAGGAGAACAGGTACTTCGCCGCCCCCGCCATCGCGGTCTGGAACTTCTGCCGGAGCGCCTCGCTGGCCGTGGTGACGGCCACCGGCGTGGCGGCCACCGGCGTGGCGGCCACCGGGGTGGCGGCCCCCGGGGGGGCGCTGGCGGCTGGAGGGCCGGCGGATGGCTTCGGCGGGGCGACGCTATCCGGGGTCGGCGCACCGGTGCCGGCGGCACTGGTGATGAGCGAGCCCAGGAGTCCACCCCGCTTGGCGTCGACCCAGGTCTGCATCTTGTGCAGGGCGTCCGGCACCTGCCGCTGGAGCTCCTTCCCCTGTTCGATCAGGGTCGGTGCCGTCCAGGTCAGCACACCGCCAATCGCCCCCAGGGCGCCGAACATGATGAGCGCCGCACCGATGCCCCGGCGGATCTTGAAGCGCTCGAGATAGTCGGCCCCGCGCCCGACCGCGAGCCCGAAGAGCGTGGCGAGAAACACGAGAAACACCAGCGAGCTCACCGACCAAAGCAGCTGGAGTCCGAACCAGACCGCCAGCACGACCACCGCCGCACGGGCGAGGTCGGCCGTCCGCCAGCCGCGCCGCTGGGGCGGCAGGTCTTCGGGCAGAAGCGATTCGTCGATCGTGGTCATGTGCTCGAAACTAGCGCCCGGGTATACTTTTCAGGGACCCATGCCTGCTCCCGCGCCATTGTATCTCGACACGGCCGACGCCGTCGATCGCTTTCTGTCCGACCTCAACGGTGTCCGGGCCCTCGCGCTCGACACCGAGGGCGCGAGTTTTCATCGCTTTGTCGATCGCATTTATCTGCTGCAGCTCTCCACCGCGCAGCACGAAGCGGTGATCGATCCGCTGCCGATCGGCACGCCCGTCAAGCTCGGCGTGCTGCTCGAAGATCCGCAGGTGGAAGTCGTGCTGCACGATGCCGACTACGATTTGCGCTTGCTGCATCAGGATTACGGGTGGCGGGTCACACATCTCTTCGACACGCGTGTCGCCGCTCAGCTCCTCGGCATTCGCGCGTTCGGCCTTGCGGCGTTGCTGGAGCAATTCTTCGGCCTCAAGCTGGACAAGAAGCATCAGCGGGCGGATTGGAGCATGCGTCCGCTCACCGCGGACATGCTCGACTACGCGGCGCAGGATACGCGGCATCTCCTGGGGTTGCGCGATCGTCTGCATCGCGAACTCGAGAAGAAGGGGCGCTTGCACTGGGCCAAGGAAGAATTCATTCGCGCCGAAGGGACGCGTTGGGATCCGGAAGGCGCCGAGCAGGCCTTCCTGCGCATGAAGGGCGCCCGCGATCTCACGCGGCGCGAGCTGGCGCGGTTGCGCGAACTCGTGGCCTGGCGCGATGCGATTGCCTCGGAGCTGGATCGCGCCACGTTTCGTGTGGCGGGCAACGAAGTGCTGCTCGATCTCGCCCGGCTGGCGCCTACCACCCGCGAGGCGCTCTTCGCGGTGAAGGGCTTCCCCCGCGGCATGTCGGAGGCGCGTGCCAGCGAAGCGCTGCAGGCGATCGTGCGCGGCAATGCCGTGGCGGAAGCCGATCTGCCGCGCTTCCCGAAGGCGGCCCGTTGGGACAAGGACCCCGAGTTCGACGAGCGCGTCGCGAAGCTCAAATCGGTGCGCGATGTCGTGGCCACCAAGCTCGATCTCGATCCCGGCGTGCTCTGTTCGCGTGATCGCATGGAGGCGGTCGCCCGCAAGAAGCCCCGCCATGTGGACGAGTTCGATGCCATTCCCGAGCTCCGGAAGTGGCAGGTGGAAGTGCTGGGGGCGGCCTTCGTGAAGGCGCTGGGCGGCGCCGCGCCCACCGCCCCGGCCGACGACTCACCGTACAAGGATTGACGTCCGCCGCACGCCGCCGGGATGCGGTGTGCACGGTCACCTGAGGCGTCGATCCACCTGTGGCGCCTGAGCCACCCTGTTCTGTGGGCGCTGCACTCCCCGATCGATCATCAGAGTGGCAGAATTCTCACAAACCATTGTCTGGTAATATTTTACGGCAATTTTGCCAGTTGCCGGATTGCATGCGTTGCGCGGCATAAACAGTGCGAAGGAAGGTGGCCGTCCCTCGGTTGACTTGGCCTTTTGCACCATCGCCGCATGCGAAACGAGTCTCTCAGCACCCGCGTCTCCCGACACCTCGGTGACGACCTCCAGCGCCGGTTCTATGTGGTGGCGTTGGGCGCGATGCTCGTGGATCTGGCGACCAAGGCGATGGCCGTGCGCGCGCTGGGCGAGACGGGGATTGTGCCGCTCTTCGACCGCGTCACGCTGATGCTGGTATGGAACACGGGCGCGGCCGGCGGCATCTCGATGGGCCCGTTCACGGCGCAGCTCAATGTGCTGATGACCAGCCTGGCGGTCCTGCTCGTGGTCTCGGTCGTACGCGCCATCGCCAGCGTGGATCCCCGCGCGGTCCTCGCGCTCGGCATGGTCACGGGCGGCGCGCTCGGCAACCTCGCGAGCATTCTGGGCGGGCACGAAGGCGTGGCCGATTTCATCGGCCTGCAGCTGTGGGGCGACACCACGATCGTGGCGAACGTCGCCGATCTCATGCTGTGGAGCGGGGCGCTGCTGCTGGTGCCGATTGCGGCGACGCTGGTCAGTCGCGTGCGCGCGGAACGCGCGGGTGCCACCGTCCTACCGGAAACGGCCGCCTGATCGGCGGCCGTTCGTTCTTCTGACGGATCAGAAGCCCATGTAGGCGCGGACCCGGGGCTCAATGCGCTCCGGGGTCCAGGGTGGCGACCAGACGAGATTCATCTGCACGTCGGCCACGCCCGGCAGGCCACGGAGCTGCTGCTCCGCCTCGCCCATGATTTCCGGCCCGGAAGGGCACCCAGGCGACGTAAGGCTCATATCCACCTTCACGGTGGCTCCCTCGACCTGCACGTCGTAGACGAGTCCCAGGTCCACGATGTTGAGGTTGAGCTCCGGGTCCTTCACGCGCCGAAGCACCAGGCGCGCCTGGTCAACGGACACGCCCAGATCGGGGGCCGGGCTATCGGGAGTCAGTTCGTCGGACATACAAGAAACATAGCGCGGGGGGCAACTGCGCCGTTCCCCGACGGCCCGCTCAGCGCTTCTTCTTCGCGGGCGGCTTCTTGGTCGACGCCTTCTTGGCCGTGGACTTCCTGGCGGTGCTCTTGGAGGCGGACGCCTTGCTGCCGGCCTTCTTGCCCGAGGCCTTGGCCGAGCTCTTCTTGCTCACCGCCTTCTTGGCCGACCCCTTCTTGGCGGCCGCTCGGCGCGCCGCGGCCGCCCGCCGCCGCGCGGCGGCGCTGGTGGCCCGTCGCGAGCGCAGCGGGCGGTTCCAGTCTTCGGCCACATCGGCGCGGAAGGCAGCCGGCATCGCCCGGACCCCCTGCGGATCGTCCATCACCGCCAGCACGGCCGCATCGGCCAGATCGTTCCGCACATCGGCGATGACCTTGCTGGGGCGCCGCGCCCGCGCGGCGTGCACGCGGTTCGTCAGCAGGATGACAAACATCTGCCGATCGGGGTCGATCCAGAGCGAGGTCCCGGTGAAGCCGGTGTGACCGAAGGCGCGCTCCGACATGTACTGGCCGCACCCCGCGCCGCCGTCGCAGGTATCCCACCCGAGGGCGCGATGACCGGCCGCGCGTCGCGTAAAGAGCTGCACGGTGGAGTCGGCCACGACGCGCACCCCGTTGTAGACGCCGCCGTCAAGCAGCATCTGCGCGAACACCGACAGATCACTCGCGGTGCTGAACAGCCCCGCATGCCCGGCGATCCCGCCGAGGGCGTAGGCATTCTCGTCGTGCACTTCCCCGCGCAGCGGATATCCGCGGGGCGGGGCGATTTCGGTGGGCGCGGTGCGCGCGATATCGGCACCGTCCACCCGATAGTGCGTGTCGTTCATCCCGAGGCGCCGGAAGACGCGCGCCTCGAGGAAGGTGTCGAGCGACTCCCCGCTCACGGCTTCGGCGACAAAGCCCAGGAGGTCGGCGCCCAGATCCGAGTATTCGTAGCAGGCGCCTGGCGTGCACTGCACCGGTGATGACAGCACCGCGGCTCGCGCCTCGGCCGGCGTGCTCGCGATACGCCACAGCTCACGGCCGGCCGGGAGGCCACCACGATGCGTCAGCAGGTGGCGCACGGTGACCTGATCCCGCAGGCCGCCGGTGAAGCCGGGGACGTAGCGGTTGACCGGGGCGTCGAGGTCGATCTTGCCATCGTCGTACAGCACCATGATGGCCGTGGTCGTGGCCACCACCTTGGTGAGCGACGCGAGGTCGTAGAGGCTCTCCTGCGCGCTGACGCGGCTGCGCCCCGTCCAGTCGAGGGTGCCGATGCCGCGCTGCCAGACGGAGTAGCCCTTGCGGCCCACCACGAGGGCCGCGCCGGGGAACCCACCGGCATCGACGCCGCGCTGCACCACCCGGTCGATCGTGCCCAGTCGCTCGGCCGACATGCCCACAGCCGCCGGCTCCCGCTCGGGCAGACCCGCCCCGCGCGGAATGGCGACGTGCGTGACGTCGGCAGCAGCAATGACCAACGCAGCGAGCAGGAACACCGGGAGAATCCGTCCGTAGGGAGATCCAGAGGCATTTACGACAGGCGGCTCCGCCCGTCAAGCGCTATACCCCGTTCTCCCCTCTACGATCGGCACGATGTGATGGCAACAGCCGGTGATATTCGACCCAACGGCGCCGCCCGCGTACGGGAGAGCAGGCAACCGAGGAAACCCTGCGCGGGGGGCCGGTGACAGATTTGGTGAACCCCATGGAGACCGACGCCGCCATCGTTCGACGGGCGATTGAGGGGGACGAACGCGCCATGCGGCTGCTGTGGAATCAGCACGCGCCGCACGTGGACGCGGTCGTTCGCCGACTCGCCGGAGATCCCGACCTTGCCGAGGATATCGCGCAGGAGGTCTGGATCCAGATCTTCCGTGCCCTCCCGTCCTGGCGGGGGGACGCGAAGTTCAGCACGTGGATTCATCGCGTCGCCATCAATCGCACGCTGAACGCGCTCCGCAGCGTCAAGCGGCTCGCGGCCGCGGAAACGGCCATCGAGGAAGATTCGGCGGTGGTCGAGCAGGATGCCGAACGCAGCATGCTCGCCCGCACGATCGAAGACGCGGCGCGGCAGCTATCCCCCGGGGCGCGCACGGTGTTTCTGCTGCACGACGTCGAAGGGTATACGCACGAAGAGATCGCGGCCGAACTGGGGATCACCCCCGGCGGCTCCAAGTCACAGCTGTTCAAGGCGCGGGCGAAGTTGCGCCGGTTGCTCGCCCCGCTCGTGGATTCGTTTTCTTCCGGCCTGGATCGCAGCTATGCAGCACCTTGATGCCGCGCGGCTTGCCGCGTTCGATCATGACCCGTTCACGCCCGACGAACTGGCCCACCTCGCCGGCTGTGCCGCCTGTCGCGCCGAGCGCGATGCGGTGGCGCAGCTGGTGACGTACGCGGGGGGCGTGGTCACGCAGGATATCGCCTCCGATGCGCCGCGGTTGGTGGCGTGGGATTCGCTGGCGCGGAGTCTCCGCGACGAAGGGTTGCTCACGACCGGTGAGCATGCGGCGCCCGATGCCGCACGCGACGCCGCCGAACCACCACCGATCGCCCGGCGCGATCGGCAGGTCGTACCGCGCCACGTCGAGACGCCGGTGTCGGGGCAGCGGTGGTTCCAGCGCGTGCGGCAGGTCGCCGCGGCGCTGGCGCTCGTGGCCGGTGGGGCCGTGATGGGTCGCCTGAGCACTGGGGCGGAAACGGCGACGGGCCCCGTGGCGCAGGCGGGGGCGATGGCGCGCGCCGTGGGCTTCGGGGACACCGGATTCGCCTCGGTGGAGCAGGCCACGCAGGTGCTGAATCAGGCGCAGCGCGACTACGAGCGCGCATCGGTGTGGCTCGCATCGAACGATCCGACCATTCGCGACTCGGACGTCTATCGCGCGCGACTCGCCGCACTCGATCAGATGATGGCCGCCTCGCGCGCCGCGTTGCGCGAAGCGCCGCAGGATCCGGTGCTCAATCACTACTACCTGTCCGCGTACAGCGCGCGTGAAGCGACGCTGCAGGCGCTCAGCGGGGCGTTGCCGGTGGACAAGGTGATCGAGCGGTACTGATGATGACGCGTACTCAGCACACCCGGCGCCGCTGGCCCGTCGCCGCCGCCGTCGCGGCGGCGGCCGCGATGATGGCGCCGCTCTGGCAGTCGGCGGCCGCGCAGTCCACCACCGTGAAGTCGACGGTGCGCATGCGCGCGCCGGCCATGGCGAATGCCTGCGAGGAGCTGGCGAGCTCCCCGTCGGCGCTCGCGCAGGCGCCGGAAGGGCTCGCGCTGCTGCGTCTCAAGCGTGAGCTCGAAGGCGCGGTGGAAACGCTGCAGCGCAACCAGCAGCTGCAGCGCGAACAGGTGCGGCAGCTCTCCCAGGTGCAGCGCGGCGTCGATTCGGCAATGCAGGTGGTCGTGCGCTACTTCGGCCGGAACGGCGCGCCGGAGGAAGTCGTGACGATTCGGCGCGGCGATTCTGCGCGCGTCGTGACGCCGCAGGGGCGGACGATCGAGACGCGCAGTCTGTTCCTCAGCTTCGATTCCACGATGCGGGCCGTCGGGCCGGCGATGATTCGGGGCATGGGCCCCGCGGTCGATGTGATGGTGCGCGCGCTCCAGCCACAAGTCGCCGCGCTCGCCGGGGCCGCCGAGGCGCAGATCGCCGAGCGGGCGCCGAGCGGCTACGTGGGCGTGTCGTTGTCCGGCGCGCAGGTCCGGCTGGTCACCCCAGAGGGCGTGGTGACGAGTCACTGCGAGTATCCGCTGGTGGAGTCGGTCGACGCCGGCTCACCCGCCGAGAAGGCGGGGCTCGCGGCCGGGGATACGGTGGTCGCGTACAACGGGCGTGATGTGACGCAGCAGGCGATCAACTACAGCGAGATGCTGGTGCCGGGGAGCACGCTGCGCGTACGCGTCCGCAAGTCGGGGAAGCCGCGCGAGGTACCCGTCGTCGTGGCGGCCCGCCGCGAGGAGCCGCGTAAGCTGATGATGGTGCGCGTCCCGCCGCCGCCCTCGGCGCCGCCCGTGCCACCCGCCGTGATGATGAGCGGCACCGGCGTGGCCGTGCTGGCCGGTGCCCAGTTCTCCACGATCGACGACGACTTTGCCAGCACGCTCGATCTCGAAGCCGGCGTCCTCGTGCTCCGCGTCCCGCCAGGCACCCCCGCCGCCGAAGCCGGCCTCCGCGCCGGGGAAGTCGTGGTGCGGGTGAACGGACAGCGCGTACGCGATGTCGCGGCGCTGCGCCGCGCGATCGCGGGAGGGGGAGATGTGAAGCTGGGCGTACAGTCGCGCGCGGGAGAGCGCCTCGTCGTGCTTCGGGGGAGATAAACGCGAGGTCGTGCCGGTCACCGCCACCGTAGTTCAGGAGCCAGGCAGAAGTACAAAGGGGGGAGTGCCAACTCCCCCCTTCAATCTTCCCCCTGGCCCCTAAAGTACCGAGCCAGTGACCAGCACCCCTTAGCGGCTAATTCCCACCGCCAGTCAGCGCCTCTCTCATCGCAGCCTCCCTGCCGGCATCGAGTACAGCAAGCGCACCGTCGCCTTGTCCGCCTCGCTCAGTTCGCGCACGCGTACCCGAGCGGCCATGATGTTCTCGCTGTCGCTCGCATGATCGAGCCCGAGCAGGTGTCCCACTTCGTGCAGCGCGATCGCGCGCATCTGCGGGGGCGTCACGGTCCCGCCGGCCGGGTGCTGGATCGCGAGCTGAATGTCGCTCGAGACCAGCCAATAGTTCGCGTCGCGACTCCAGACCGTCTTGCCGCTGATCCCATTGGCAAACTTGTCGAGGAAGCGGACGTGAATGTCGGCGAGCGATGAGTCGGCGGTGAAGGTGAACCGCACCGGAATGCCGGCTTGCGTCCACGTATCAAAGGCATCGCGCACCGCCGGCAGATAGTCGGCGTTCCACCCTTCGAGCCGCTCGGCTTCGCGCACGAACACCCGCAGCGGGCGGCCAACCCGGTCGGGCCAGCGGGCCATGACCGAATCGCGCGAGCGCAGCAACTCGCCGATGTAGGTGCCGTCGCTGCCGGCAAGTACGCGGCGGCGCATCTCGTCCGGCTCGAGCGACGGACGCTCGCCACCGTTGGCCAGCAGTGTCGCCGGCACCACGATCTCTTCGCCATGCTCGGGCGCGTGCGTCGGGCGCAGCACCGGACGCGGCATCCGTTCTCCGATCGCGCCGGCGGCCTCGTTGTGCACCGCACTGTTCCGCGTCGCCACGGCTTGCCCGCCAATGAAGCAGGCGAGTCCCACGACACAACAGGCGAGCAGCGTTTCGGCGGACTTCATCGGCGCACGGGGGCGAGCGTGGCAGCGAACGTCAGGAAGCGGCCGAACCCTCCGTGAGAAAGGCCTGCACCGCGGCGAAAAACGCGTCGGGGGCTTCCCAGAACGGGTTGTGGCCAGCATCAGCGATCGGCATCACGCGCGCGGTGGCCCCACCCGCCGCGAGGTGCGCCGCCGTGCGGGCCGCCTCCGACAGCGGCAGGACATCCGCCGCTCCGTGGACGACGAGTGTCGGCGCCCGGAGGTCACGCAGCCGGTCCGTCCAGTCATATCCCTCGCGCCGCAGGCGCGCGGCGACGGCGGCACCCGTCTGGCTGGTCCCCACGGGCGGCGTGACGTGGCGGGCAAAGCTCTGGTCCGCAAACCACGCGGGGAAGAAGGCCTGCGCGTACGCGGCATGCGCGGCGAGCTCCAGGCGTTCGAGGGCCCGCACATCACAGGCGGCCAGCGCGTCACGCTCGGCGCCCGCGAGGCGCGCCAGTGCCGCGTCGTGTAGCGGCGGCAGCCAGGCGCTGGTGATCCCCACGGCGTTGACGAGCACCAGCCGCTCGACATGCGCCGCGTCGAGCGCCGCCGCCAGCATGGCGATGCCGCCGCCCCAGGAATGCCCGAGGAGGGCCCACTGCTCGAGGTGCAACGCTTCGCGCAGCGCGACAACATCGCCGGCGTCGAACTCGATGCGCGAGGCCGCGTACCCCGGCGGCGCCTGCGACTGGCCACGCCCGCGCTGATCGTAGAAGACGAGTTGCCGCGTGGCCGCGAGCGGCGCCAGCGCCGGCCATAACAGACGATGGTCGAACAGCAGGCCGCCGTTGATGCAGAGAAGCGGGGGCGTGTCCGCAACGCGCGGTGTCCGATAGACCGCGAAGTCGAGCCCACGCGCATGCACCGTGAGCGACTCCAGCGGGGGGCGCGGGGGCAGGGTCCGACGAAACGCGAGATACCGCGCCAACGCGGACACGGCTACGGGACCCAGGGGGTGCAGGCCTCGGCCACCCGATTGGTGGCGATCAGTTCGTGCAGCGCTTCACCCAGCACACTGCTGCGGCGAGCGACCTCCTCCCACCGCTCGGCGCGCGCGCTGTCGGAGAGCGCATAGAAATCCTTCCGGTCGGGAATCTTGCCACCGGGCAGGGAGCGCACGAAGGCCGCACTCGGCGCAATGAGCAGCGTGCGCGAAAAGTTGGCCGCGCCCGCGCGTCGCCACCGCAGGGACTTGTCGAACCATCCCGGTACGATGTGCTCGTAGAAGTGCGGGAAGAGCACGAGTCCATCACCGGCGCCGTAGTCGAGATCCAGATGGTAGTCGGTCACGCCGCCATCCCAGTGCACGCCGGGCGTCTCGGGAATGCGCACGCCTTCAAGCAGGAGCGGAATCGATCCCGAGGCGAGCAACACGGCACGCGCATTCTCGCGCGTGAGCGGGCGATGCACCGTGGGCAGATCGCGCAGGTGCAGGAACGGCGACTCGTCGCCGGCGGCGTGAAAGATCGTGCGGCGGACCTGGAGCGCGAGTGTGCGGCGCGACACGACATTGGCGGCAGCGGCGAAGGCCAGCGCGGTGCCCAGCACCAGGCGCTGTGCACTGGCCGCCGCCCCGCGCGCCTCGGCGGTGATCACGTGCACGCGCAGCGTGGGATGCGCGAGAATCTCGTCCACGCCGCTGGCTCCCAGCAGATGATCGAGGCAGCGGGTGAGCACCTCGGTCACCTCGCGCGGACTCGGATGCTTTGAGTAGCGCTGGTGATGGATGTACGCCTCGTGCCCCCGCGCGAGCGCGGCGAGCGGATCACGCTGCCCGAGACACGCCAACCGCCACGAGCCGATCGAGCTGCCGATCCCGTGGAGCGGGCGGGTGCGTGGTGTCTGCAGGAAGGTGCCGAACAGATAGCGATCGAGGCCGGCGATACCGAGCCATTTGGCGCCACCCGACGCACCGGGGAGAATGTCCACGTCCTCCGCGCGCAGGCCACGCTCCCGCAGGATTGCGAGCGCCCGCGGACCGGCGCGCAACGTGAGCGGGCTGGCGCGCATCAGCGCACGGGCGATGCCACTCCGACACACTGCGCCGTGAGATCCCAGAGGCGCTTGCCGAGCTGTTCATCCTGCGCGCGTGCCGTGAGCGGCTGCGCGAACGCCGCGCGCCCTTCGCGCTGACGGTTGCCCCAGCTCCAGTGCACGCCGCTTTGCGCGCCGAACGCCGGATCGGCCACGACCTGCGCGAGCCGATCGCCCGCGAGCTCCTGCGTCACATAGCCCTTGGTGATGTTCTTCTGAAACCACGGGAAGATCACCTGGAAGGCGCGCGGCGTGTGGCGGAAGAGCGGCGTATCGGCCACACACCCCGGATACAGCGTGTTGAAGACGATGCCCGTGCGCGCGTGGTACCGGCGATGCAGTTCGCGGCCGGTGATCATGTTGCACAGCTTGCTGTCCTTGTACGCCTTGCCGGGCTTGAAGGCCTTGCCGTTGATCATCGCGATCGGCGCGCGGAAGCCCGCTTCGAGCCCTTCGAGATTCCCGAGGTCCGCGGGGGCCGGGATCGGGATCTTGCCGCCGAACTCCTCGTAGTTGGCCGTGACGGTGCCCAGGATGATCAGGCGGCGCGACGCGTGCGCGCTGGCCTCGAGATCGGGGAGGAGCAGGTTCGCCAGCAGAAAGTGGCCGAAGTGATTCGTGGCCACGCTGATCTCGTATCCCTCGGGAGACCGCGCCGGCTCGGTGAGGCGTGGCAGATAGACTGCCGCGTTGCACACCAGCGCATCGAGCGGACGCCCGAGCGCCCGGAAGGCCGCCACAAAATCGCGGACGCTCTGCTGCACGCCCAGATCGATGGGCAGTAGCGTGTGCGCCTCACTCGGGATCTGGAGCGCAGCCGCGGCCGCCTGCGCCTTGGCGAGGTCGCGGCAGGCCATGACGACGTGCCAGCCACGCCGGGCGAGCGCCGCGGCGCCGTAGAGGCCGACGCCCGAGGAGGCGCCGGTGATGATGACAGTCGGAGCGGACATGGATTGGGGAACGAGACAGTCGGGAATGAAAAACTTTCTGGGCGCGAGCGCCAGTTCCCGAGGCCGGATCCGGGGGCGTCGATATTCGGGACCGGGCGCTCCGGTTCAGCTTGCCTCTGGCTGCCCGGGCACCCATCGTGGACCATGTCCACGTCGATGAATGCCAATGCCCCAGCGGTGCGCCCTCGCGATGATGAACTGGACCTGTTTGGGCTGACGCACCCGGGCCGGGTCCGCACGGTCAATCAGGATCAGTTCCTCCTCTGCACGGTGCACCCGCAGGTGGTGGTCCATGGCACCAGCCTCGATCGGGACGCCATCGCCGCCCGCGGCGAACGGCTGGCGACGATCATGCTCGTGGCCGACGGCGTGGGCGGCAGTGTGGACGGCAGCGAAGCAAGCCGCCTGGCGACGATCGCGATCACCGAGTACTTCGCGTCCACCATGCGCTGCTGGCACACCGCAGGATCGGCCAGCGAGGAGGAGTTCACCTCGGCGCTATCGGCCGCCGCGCTCCAGGCCCATCGACGGGTCCGGGAGGAGTCGGCTGTGCAGTTCGACGGCCGCATCATGGCCACGACGCTCAGTGTGGCGATCGTGGTCTGGCCGTGGCTCTATGTCGTGCAGGTCGGCGACAGTCGATGCTATCACTACGCCAACGGCACCCTACGCCAGCTCACCCGCGATCAGACGCTGGCCCAGGAGCTGATCGACCGCGGCGCGCTCACGCGTGAACGCGCACAGCAGTCGCCGCTGCAGCACGTCCTCGCGAGCGCAATCGGCGCCGAGGAAGCGATGCCCGAGGTCACTCGGCTCGAAATCAGCGCCCGCGGCCACATCACGCTGGTGTGCAGCGACGGACTCACGAAGCACGTGACCGACGCCGAGATCGCCGCCGAGTGCGAGCGCATGACGAGCTCGCGGCAGCTGTGCGAGACGCTGCTGGCGATGGCGCTGGAGCGCGGGGGGACGGATAACGTGACGATTGTGGTGGGGCGGGCGAGACCGTAGTCACCCACAACCCACAACCAAAAACCCGGAACCCCAAACTGATCAGTTGAGGGTTCCGGGTTTTTGGTTGTGGGTTGTGGGTGACTAGGTAATGACTGTCGGCTCCGCTCTCCCCGTCAGCTCCACCAGCGTCGACACTGCCAGCGCGGCGAACACCAGATCACTGAGGGCGGCGGCGGTGTCCTGCGCCAGCATCTCGCTGCGCGTTTCGCGCGATTCGATATACACGCGAATCGTCGCGCCCTCGGTGCCGGTGCCGCTCAGGCGGAAGATGATGCGCGCGCCGTCGTCGAAGAGGATGCGTACGCCCTGGTTGCGGCTGACCGAGCCGTCCACGGGATCGGTATAGCTGAAGTCATCGGCAGCGCGTACGCGGCGGCCGCGCAGGGTGGCGCCGGGCAGGGTGGCGAACTGCCCGCGGAGATGCGCCATCACCGCGTTGGCCGCGTCGGTGGGCACCCCTTCGTAGTCGTAGCGCGTGTAGTAGTTCCGCCCGAAGCGCGCCCAGTGTTCGCGGACGATCTGCTCCACGCCTTCACCGCGGGCGGCGATGATGTTGAGCCAGAAGAGCACCGCCCAGACGCCGTCCTTTTCGCGCACGTGATTGGAGCCGGTGCCAAAGCTCTCTTCACCGCACAGAGTGATGCGGCCGGCGTCGAGCAGATTGCCAAAGAACTTCCAGCCGGTGGGCGTCTCGAAGCAGGGGATGCCGAGCGCGTCGGCGACGGCGTCCACGGCAGCGCTCGTGGGCATCGAGCGCGCCACGCCGGCAATGCCCTCGGCGTAGCCGGGGACCAGCGTCGCGTTGGCCGCGAGGACGGCGAGCGAGTCGCTCGGCGTGACAAAGAAGCGACGGCCCAGGATCATGTTGCGGTCGCCGTCGCCATCCGACGCCGCCCCGAAGTCGGGCGCGTGCGCGCCGAAGCACTCCTCCACGAGGTCGTGCGCGTAGGTCAGGTTGGGGTCGGGGTGGCCGCCGCCAAAGTCCGGGAGCGGCGTCGCGTTGATGACGGTGCCCGCGGGCGCGCCGAGGCGCCGCTCGAGCAGTTCCACGGCATACGGACCGGTGATGGCGTGCATCGCATCGAAGCGCAGCCGAAAGCCGCCGGCGATGAGCCGGCGAATGGCCGCAAAGTCGAAGAGGCGCTCCATGAGGGTCGCGTACGCCTCGACCGGATCGACCACGTCCAGCGTGATCGTGCCCACGGTGTGGGTGCCGATTGCATCGAGATCGAACGGGGGCAGCTCGGCGATCTTGTACGACGTCAGCGCCGCCGCGCGGGCCGCCACGGCGTTGGTGAACGACTCGGGCGCGGGGCCGCCGTTGGCGGTGTTGTACTTGATCCCGAAGTCGCCATCGGGCCCGCCGGGGTTGTGGCTCGCCGAGAGGATGATGCCGCCGGCCGCGCCTTGTCGAATGAGATGCGACGCCGCGGGGGTGGAGAGCAGGCCTCCGCGCCCGACCAGGATGTCGGTGACGCCATTCGCCGCCGCCATCGCGATGATCGTGCGCACCGCCTCGCGATTGTGAAAGCGCCCATCTCCGCCGATCACCAGCGTGCCGCCGGTGGGGATCTGCGCTTCGTCGAGCAGCGCCTGCACGAAGTTTTCGAGGTAGTGCGGCTGCTGGAAGACACGCGTCTTCTTCCGTAAACCGGACGTCCCCGGCCGCTGGTCAGCGAACGGGGACGTCGGGATGGTCTGAACGATCATCGGGAGCGACTGGAGGTTAGCGAACGCTTACGCCCACTTGAGGTCCACCTTGGTCAGCGGAATCTGGCGAACGCGCTTGCCGGTGGCCATGTGGATCGCGCCCATCAGCGCCGGAATGAACGGCGGCATGGCGGGCTCACCGATACCCGTGGGCGGGAAGGTGGTCTTCTTCCAGTGCACTTCCACGACCGGCGGCGCCTGCTTGAGGCGCAGCAGCGGGAAGTTGTTGAAGTTCGACTGATCGGCGCGGCCACCGGTGAAGGTGATCTCCTGACCGAGCGCCTGCGCGAGGGCGTCGAGCGCCGCGCCCTGCGACTGCGACTCGGCATGGTTGGGATTGATGATGTCGCTGCCGACATCGCCGACCACCCACACCTTGTCGACCTTGAGCTCACCAGCCTTGCTCACCGTGGCCTGCACCACCTCGGCGAAGTACCCGCGGTGCGAGTAGTAGAATGCCACGCCCATGCCGGTCCCCTTCGGCAGGCTCTTCCGGTTGTTCCATCCGGACACGTCGCGCGCCATCTCAAGCACGCCAATCACCCGCTGCGCGTCCATGAAGCCCGCCTGCTGCTGCGGCGTGAACTGCTGCAGCTGCGCGTCCGGCACCGGCGCCTTGAGCATATCGATCCGGTACTGCAGCGGATCCTGACCCGCGGCTTCCGCCACTTCGTCGATGAAGCCCTGGAACACGAACGACAGCGCGTTCGAGCGGGGCGCCCGAAGCGCGCCCGTCGGCACACCCAGCGGCATCAGCGACACGTCCATCTGGAAGTGCGGCACGAAGCGCGCGGGGTACTCGCCCGGGCCGATATCGGCGCTCGGCGCGAAACGCTCGCCTTCGCCAAAGGTGACGCTGTGATTGCGGAAGGCGATCAGCTTGCCGTTGGCATCGATGCCGGCGGTGAACTGGTGATAGCCACCGGGGCGATAGAAGTCGTGCTGGATGTCGTCTTCACGCGTCCAGAGGAGCTTCACCGGCACCTTGGCTTCGCGTGCGATCCACGCCGCTTCGACCATGTAGTCGTTGTTCAGGCGACGCCCAAAGCCACCACCGGCGCGCGTCATGTGCAGCGTGATCTGGTCTTCCTTGATGCCCAGCGTGTTCGCGACGAGCGTGCGACCCGCCTGCGGCGTCTGGGAGTTGGACCAGATCTCGAGCTTGTCGCCGACCATCTGGGCCGTGCAGTTCTGCGGCTCGAGCGGCGCGTGGGCAATGAACGGATAGCTGTACTCGGCCTTGATCGTCTTGGCCGCGCCCTTGATGGCCGTGGCGAAGTCGCCGTCCTTGCGCATGGTCCGATGCGGCGCCTGCGTGAACAGCTCGGCGGCCTTGGCGGCCATGCCGGCGCTCGACTGCTGCGCGGTGGGATGCTCCGCCCACTCCACCACCAGTTTCTTGCGCGCCTGCTGCACCATCCACCAGTTCTTGCCGATGATGGCCACGCCCGGCATGAGGCCGGTCAGCGCAGTGCCACCGTCCACAACGAACGCATGCGTCACGCCCGGCTGTGCCTTCACGACGTCGAGGTTGGCGCTCTTCACCTTGGCCGCGTACACCGGCGACTTCACGAATGCGGCGTAGTGCATCCCCGGCACGACCACGTCGATGCCGAACATCGGCTTGCCGGTGAGGATGCCCTTGAGGTCGTACGTCTTCTGCCGCGTACCGATGATGCGGAAGTTCTTCGCATCCTTGAGCGGCACGGTGTTGAGATCCGGGGCCGGCACGGCGGCCGCGGCTGCGGCGAGCGAACCGTACGTCGCGCGCTTCTTGCTCGCGGCATGCACCACCACGCCGGGCTCCGTCGTGAGCTCACTCACCGGCACGTTCCACTGCTGCGCGGCCGCGGCGAGCAGCATCTGGCGCCCGGCCGCACCGGCGCGGCGCATCGGCAACCAGTTGGTGGGCGTCGCGGTGGAGCCACCGGCGATCTGCGCCTGATACTTGGTCGGATCAAAGTCTGCCTGCTCGATGCGGACGTTCTTCCAGTCCACATCCAGCTCTTCGGCGATCAGCATCGGCAGCATCGTCTTGATGCCCTGGCCGATCTCCGGATTCTTGGCGGTGATCGTGACGATGTTGTCGGCGGTGATGCGGATGTACGCGCTCAGCATCGGGTCGGCCGCCGCGGTGCCCAGGCGTTCAATGGCCTCGAGCGGTTCGGCGTAGCTCGCGAGCAGGATGCCGCCGCCGGCGAGCGCGGTGACCTTGAGGAAGTCGCGGCGATTGACGCCGGGCAGCGTGTTGTCGGTCATGGTCATGGCCTCAATCCTCCTTGCCCGACTTGCCGCTCGCCGGCACCGCGGCCCCGCCAGCCTTGATCTCGGCGGCGCGATGGACAGCGGCGCGGATGCGCAGATACGTCGCGCAGCGGCAGAGGTTGGTGTTCAGCGCGTCGTCGATCTGCGCATCGGTGGGGTTCGGCGTCTTCGCCAGGAGCGAGGCCGCCGCCATCATCTGGCCGGCCTGACAGTAGCCGCACTGCGGCACATCGAGCTCCTCCCACGCCTGCTGCACCGCATGCGCGCCATCGGGCGAGAGCCCCTCGATGGTCGTGACCTCGGCACCCGCCGCGCGCGATACCGGCATGGTGCAGGTGCGCTGGGCGACGCCGTTCACGTGCACCGTGCACGCGCCACAGCGCGAGACGCCGCAGCCGAACTTCGTGCCTTTGAGATCGAGTTCATCGCGGAGCACCCACAGCAGGGGCATCTCGGGCGGAACGTCCACCGTGCGGGACTTGCCGTTGACCTTGAGCGTGATCGGCATGGACGGGATATCGGCGGGATGAGGAGGGAAACCTGCAACCTGCGAAAGTTCGCCCGGGGCGGGCGGGACCGCCATGGGAGGGGGGAGGGGCTCGGACGTCAGAGGGAACCGGACGTCCGAGGCGGGATCGGGGCCCGGAGGTCAGAAACGGGGCGTCGGCCGGTTCTGGGGCGGGGCGTTTAGCGCTCGGGCGCCCGTTTTCCGCTGAACCACAGCGCGTCATTGTCGTCGCGCATCTCCAGGGTCACGCTGCCGCCGCTCAGGGTGAAGGTGAGCTGCAGGTCCGGCTTGAGCACCTCATAGATCTCGCCGCCGGCGTACACCTCAGCCGCTTCGAACAGCCCCACCGTGAACAGGTTCCGCCCCGTTCGCATGAGCGCGAAGGTGTTGAAGTACCCATCGTTCGGGTCGAAGCGGGCCTTGAGTCCGCCGTCGGCGTAGGTGACGATGAGCTTGCCCATCGCCTTGCCCAGCGAATCGAGCACATAGGTGCCGACATACGGTCGCGCCTCCGCTTCCGGTAGCTTCTCCGAAAGCGTGGGCGTGACCTGAAAGGGGACGGTCAGCCGCATCCGCGCCCATTGCATCGCCAGCGTCCCACCGCGGGCGCTGACCGACGGAAACGAGAAGGTCAGCACCTCCTCGGTCGTGGCGGCGCGCGGGTTCGCGCGCACCGGCACACGCAGCTGGGTGTCGTTGGGCTTGGGATGCTCGGTGTGAAACTGCTTCCATTTCGGATCGAGCAGCATCGTCCAGGTGGAGTCGCGCGAGACGATCATCCAGATGCCGTACTTGCCCTTGGGGACGGCGACGCCACCCATGGTGACATCCCGGTCGACGTCCAGCACCGTGGCGTAGTTGGCACCGGGCGTCCACACCTCGCCCCACTGCACCGCCTTGGTGCCGAAGACGACGGTGCGTCCGCGCAGCCGCGGGCGCGAGTACGTGACCCGCAGCGTGGTGCCGTCCACGGTCTGGGCGATCGATTGCAGTTCGCTCGCGCGAATCTGGGCGTCGCTCGACGTGAGCGGGGTGCTGAGCGCGACGCTGACCATCAGCGCCTGCAGGGTGGTACGGCCAGGCAGGTGCATGATCATCCGAATTGGGCGTCGATGGCTTCGCGGATCTCGTCGAGGGTCTTGCCGGCCTTGGCGAGGCGGACCGCGACGCGCCCCTCGCCCTGACAGATGGGGCAGATCTTGGCCATCGCGTTCTCGGTCTCGTAGCAGCTGAGGAGGGAGTAGTGCGTCTCCACCAGCAGCGCACAGCCGCAATGACAGCCGATGCCGTCCACGATGTGGGGGATCTCGCGAATCCCATCGAAGAGCGCGATCAGCCCCGGAGATTTCGTGAGCTCCGCCGCGGTGAGCACTTTGGCCGCGGTGATTCCCTTGCGCGGCGTTGGATGGAACGGCGCCCCGGCCTGCTGCGCCTGCACGCGTCGCCACGGAAAGACACCGGCCAGCAGCGAGGCCGCCGCCGTGAGCAGCGCTCGGCGGCGACTGATTGCCATTGGGTTCATCAACACACTCCACGGTCGGGGCCGAGGGGAATGTCCGCCGCGTCCCGTTCGCTCGCAAGCCGCGGACGATTCAGCCGCGATTGAGGAACCAGGTCACCGCGGCAATCGTCGCGATGGCGGCGAAGGCGAGGCCGAGCACGGTGAGCCCCGAGCGTGCGGTGGAGTGCACCGGCGTGTCGGGTGGGGTCGGCGCCGGGGGCGCCGCCGGAGCAGGGGGCGCAGGCGTTTCGAGCGGCGGTGCCGCCGCCGGCCGGACGGCCGTGAAGGCGCCGCTGATGTGCGCGGTCTGCGTGAGCTCGTCGAGCGTCTTCACGATGGTGGACGCCGAGGCCAGCCGCCGATTCGGATCCTTTTCGAGGCAGCGCATGATGACCTCGGCCAGCGAGGGCGCGAGTTCCGGGCGCTTCTCGAGAATCGGCACCGGGGCATCGGAGACCTGCGCGGCGAGGGTCGCGCGCAAGGAATCGCGCAACAGCGGCGGCGCACCGGTGAAGAGCTCGTACGCCACGCAGCCGAACGCGTAGATGTCTGCCCGATGATCGACGACCGTGGCCGACACGATCTGCTCGGGCGCCATGTAGGCTGGAGTCCCGAGGACGGTGCTCGTCGTGGTGACGCGCTTCCCATCAGGGCCAATCGTGGCCGCATTGTCGAGCGCCTTTGCGACGCCAAAGTCGGCGATCATGGAGACGCCGTCGCTCAACAACATGTTTTCGGGCTTGATGTCCCGATGCACGATGCCGCGACTGTGCGCGTACGCCAACGCCGAGGCGAGCTCGCGCAGCAGGCGCAGCACGTCGCTCATGGCGAGGGCTTCGCGCTGCAGCAGGTCGCGCACCGACTGCCCTTCCACGAAGGGCATGCTGAACCACCGGAGTTCACCGCGGTTGTCGAGCGTCACCGTCCCGGCGTTGAGCAGCGGCACGAGATGCGGATGCTGGAGCCGCGCCACGAACAGGATCTCGCGCCGGAACCGTTCGGCGTCGACGCCCCGTGACACATCGGGGGGGAGCACCTTGAGCACGACGCGCCGCTCGAGGGCGATCTCCGTCGCCAGAAAGACCCGGGCGCTGCCGCCTCCGCGCAGCTCGCGATCGAGGAGGAAGGTCTCCCCCAGATGGCGCTGCAGTTGCTCTCGCAGATCGAAGGTCGGTGGCGAGGCGGACATTGGGAAAAAGGTAGCCAATGGTCGGGACTGCTTCCATGGCTGAAACGGTGAAGGGGCGCCGAAAGTCGGCGCCCCTTGGATCATCCATGTGACGTATCGCACTACGCGGTGACGTACGTCACCGGAACCCCATTCAGGCCATGCGCTTACGGCGCAGCAGCAGGAGCCCGCCCAGCCCCGACGCCATCAGCAGGTACGTCGACGGCTCCGGGACCACGCTGGTGACCCCCGGGCCGACGCCGATGCTCGTCGTTTCCGGGCCACCCGACGCGTTGGTGATGTTTGCCCCCACGCCGATCGACGCGGCCGGACTGGCGGTCAGCGCGGTCTGAAACGCGGCCGCATCGGGGCCGCTCAGCCCGAACAAGAAGCCGAAGTTGCCAACACCGCTGAGGGTGTTGGTCAGGGTGATCGGGCTGGGCAGGTTCTGGCTGCTGAACACCTGGGCCCCCGCGCTGCTGTACAGACGCACGACGAGGTTGTTCACCGTGATCGTGTTGTCGTTGCCCGGCTCGACCGCGTTGAGGAAGAGACGGAAGTTGCTGCCGGTGAGGCCGGGAAACGCCGAGACGGGCTGAATTTGCGTCTGACTGGCGCCGGTCCCGACACCGACGTTCGCAAAACCGCAGGTGGCTGTGCCATCGGGCGCCACGCAGCCGCTTTCGCTGGTGGTATTGCCCGAGCTCTGCAGCGTGAGCACGGTGGCGACGGCGCCGAGTCCGCCGCCGGTGGCGGCTGACTGTCCAAGCAGCGTGAGCTGCGCTTCCGCGCGCAGCGGGAGCACGATGCACGCCGCGAGTGCGGCGAACGAGGAAAGACGGTACTGCATGGGAAACTCCAGCAACGGGGGAGGAACGCGGACCGGCGTCCGCACGGCAGGTATCTCTCCCGACGTTGCAAGCGATGCGCCGCCTCTAGCGCCGCAGGTGATGGCGACCAAACGCCGGTGCATGGTGATGCATGCACCACGTCATGCGGTGTTGCGTGAGCGCGTGTTCATGTTCGGCGCGCGCGCCGCACGTGATTCGTGCACGGCAGCAATGCGTCGGCGGCAGCGTAGTCCCCGTGCGTCACCGCATGACGGGTCGGTGCATGCATTCGCCGGAATGAGCAGGGAAAGCCCGACACCCCCGAGCCCGCCGCGATGGCATGATTGACCTGTTCCCACCCGCACCTCCCCAGGGGCTTCCTCCGGGAAATGACCATGACGTCTGGTCTCTCGCCTGATCGCGAGCTCGCGCGCCTCCGACGGGTCTTGAAGCTCGAGTCCGCCGGCACGTGGGAGTGGGACCTGCGCACGCAGCGGATGTCGTGGGATCACGGGCACCGCGTGTTGTTTGGGGTGAGCGACACCGCGCGGATCACCCCCGAGTTCTTCCTCTGGCTGCTGCATCCGGACGATCGCGCCCATGTGGAGGCCGTGTTCGACGAGGCGCTGCGCACGCGACACGAATACAGCGTCGAGTACCGCATCAACCGACCGGTGGACGGGCAGCAGCGCTGGATCGAGGCCCGCGGGCGGATCGAGTTCGATGGCGATACGCCGGTGCGCGCGGCCGGCATCGTCATGGACGCCACAGAGCGGCGTCAGCGGCAGCAGGACGCCGACGTGCAACGCGAGCTGCGCGTCTATCATGCCGAGCAGTTCGCCTTGCTCTTCGACAAGAATCCGGTCCCGATGCTGGTGCTCGAGCGCGAATCGTTGCGGATCCTGGAGGTCAACGAAGCGGCGGTGGCGGCGTATGGCTGGACGCGCGACGAGTTCCTGCAGCTCACGGCGCTGGACATTCGCCCGGCCGAAGATCGGGCCGCGTTTCTCGAGCACCGGTATGTGGAGCAGCCGCGGACCGACGCCCGCGTGCGGCACTGCACGAAGGATGGCGCCATCCGGATCGTGCATGTCGTGGCCAGCGACATGGAGTGGGAAGGCCGGCCGGCGCGGCTGGTGATTGCCCGCGATGAGACCGAACGGGTGCGGCTCGAGGCGGCGGCGCAGGAGGCGAGCAAGCTGGAGGCGATGGGGCAACTCGCCGGTGGCATTGCCCATGACTTCAACAACCTGCTCACGGTGCTCATCGGCGCGGTGGAGTTCGCGCGCCAGCATAAGCAGGCGCCGGGCGAGCTGGATCACGATCTCAATGACATCGAGATCGCGGCGGCGCAGGCGCGCGCGCTCGTGGCCCAGCTGCTCGCCTTCAGCAAGCGGCAAACGTTCCAGATCCGCGCTCCACCTGAACGAACTGCTGCGTCGCATCACCCCCATGCTGCGGCGGGTCGTGGGCGACCGGGTGCCGGTGGAGGTCACGCTCGCGACCGAGGATCCCACGATTCAGGGCGACGCCGGACTCATCGGACAGGTGCTCCTCGCGCTCATCTTCAATGCACGGGATGCGTGTCTGGCGGTGCCGGCGGCACAGGCACCCTCGATCACCATCACCACGCGGCACGTGGTGCACCAGCCGGAAGAACAGACGGAGTGGCCGGGACTCACGCTCGGGCCCTGCGTCGAACTCGAGGTGTCCGACACCGGGAGTGGCATGAGCCCCGCGGTGCTCGCGCGGGCCTTCGAACCGTTCTTCACCACCAAGCCGGTCGGCAGCGCCCATGGCCTCGGGCTCTCCACGGTGCATGGCATCATGCAGCAGCTCGGTGGGGCCGTGGAGCTCACCTCCCAACTCGGCATGGGGACCACGGTCCGGCTCCGCTTCCCCGAGCAGATCGAGATGGCGCCGCGGCGCATGTCGGGATCACAACCGGCGATTGCGGAGCCGCAGGGCACCGCCCTGCTCGCCGAAGACGAGCCGGCCGTGCGCACCGCGATCCGACGGATGCTCCAAGTCCTCGGCTTTCGCGTGGTCGAGGCCGGTGATGGTGCGGAAGCACTCGCGACCTGGCGCGAGCACCGTGAGGAGATCGACGTGATCGTCACCGACATCCGGATGCCGCGCATGAGCGGGCCGGAGTTCGCGAAGGCGGTGCGGGCGCACACGCCGACGTTTCCGATCGTGTTTGCGTCGGGCTATGCCGACGAAGGGCTCGCCGAGGCGACCGCGTTCGATCAGTTCCTCGACAAGCCCTTCACCAGTGCGCGGCTCAGAGAAGCGCTGGCGGCAGTGCGCGGGCAAGCGCCCTGAAGAGCGCCTGCAGCGCGTCGAGCACCGGCTGGCTCAGCATGGTCATCGGCGCCGCCGGCGCCTCAGGCATGTGATGATGGCTGTGGTCCATCCCGCCGCCCACGGACGCGCCGCTGGCAAACCCGGTCATCGCCCCGGTTATCGGGTCGTGCTGCATGACGGCACCGGCGGTGACGGTCGGCTGCGGGAGGTCGGGGAGGAACCCCACCGCCGGGCCACCCATGTTCTCGATCCCCATCTGCACCGACATGGTGCGCCACGCCGCCACGCTCATCACCTCGGTGGTGTCGTCGCGATACGCCCGCGCCGCCTTGAGAATCTCGGCGCGCTTGCGGTCGCGCGGCACCGCCGGATTCGCGAGGATGTCGGACACCACATCGTGCATCGAGTGCAAGTTGTCGAAAATGATCGACGCCTCGGGGTACCGTTCCGCGAAGCGCGGCGCAACGGCCACCGTCATGGGCATCTGATGCGGGAGCGTGTTCGGCGCGTCGGTGAGCATCTGGAAGAAGCGCGCGACCGTGGCCCGGATCATCGCTTGCTTGTCGACAGGGCTCTGGCCGCGCATCAGCGGTTCGTAGAGCCCCATCTGCAGCCAGTGATACGCCCAGATCAGCCCGTTGAACTTGGGATACGTCCTGCGGAAGGCGAGCGAATATGGCTGCTCCTGCATCAGGCGCATCGTCTTGGGCTTGCTGCTGAAGGCGAGATCCGGACGCGAGCGATAGTAGCGGATCAGGCGCGCGACCTCGGCGTCCCGCGCCGCCCACGTAAGTCGCTCATCGGCGAGGACATCGTACAGCTGCCGATGGAGCAGGTGCGCCCAGTCGAACATCACCTTCGCCTCCGGCGCCAACCGTGCATAGCGCGGCTCGATCGCTGCCTCTTCGAGCGGCAGGCGAGGCGGATTGAGCAGAATGCGTCGCGTGAGCTGATCGTAGCGGCGCTGCTCCAGTTCGCTCACCGGCGCGCGCGGCTTGCCCCAGAGCGTTTCGTACAGAATCGCATGGCCAAAGTCGAACGCGTTGAACAGACGGTCGGCGCTGGCGTAGTGGGTGCGGAACTGCCAGTTGTGCGACGCCGGCAGGTAGAACTGCTCGTACGTCGTGGACCACTGGGCCGAGAGCGTGCCGGCAGTCCCGTGCAGGGCCGCCGCGAGGCCCACGCCAAGGCCGATGGCGCGGTGCAGTCGATGCATTGGTGCCATGATCAACGTCCTCCGCGGGGAAGGCCAACCGCGATAGCCGCGCCGCTGGTCAGAAACCAGCCGGGATCATCACCGCGCAAGCGATAGCCGGCGCCCGCATCGAACGCGATACGGGGGCTCAGCTGATAGCGGACGCCGCTGGCGGCATCCCAGCGCGTGGCCGCGAGGCGCTCCAACGGCTGGCTGGCCACTAGCTCGGCGGTGAGCAGCGCCGAGTGCAGCGCGAGCGTGTGGTCGATGGCGAGCCCGCCCATCCACCGGGTAAACTCGGCGTTGGCGGGCGCGTGCGTGGTGACGTTGGTCAGCGGCGCGACGTCGCTGGCGTTGGCGAAGGTGATCTGCGCATTGGCGTGCAGGCGCGCCCACGGCCACGTTCGGGTGGCAATCGCCTTGAGACTCGGAATGGCGCGTGCCGGCGCGAGTCCGCCCACCGGGAGCACGACCTCACCGGCGATGGCCAGCGCCGGCCACTGCGTTTCGGCGTTCAGGTTATAGAGCGCACGGACATCGAGTCCGCCGAGCGCACTGATGCGCGTGCCCGCGCGCGATTCGGCGTGCACCAGCGGCAGACCGATCTCGAGTTGCGTTCGCGGAAGCAGCCCGAGGGCGAGTTCGGGCTCGAGCCCCCAGCGATACGCGCCGGCGCGCGGACGCTCCAGGCGCAGCGGCGCGACCTGCAGTTCGAGCGCACGTCGCTCGATCGCGTACGCATCCTCGACGCGTATCGGGCGACCGGCGTCGGTGTTGTAATAGTCGGTTTGGGCAAACCCCACGCGTGGGGCGCCCGCAAGGAGGAGTGTGCCAAGCGCGCATGCGCCCAGCGCCACCGTGATTCGGGATGGCATGATTCCACCGCCGTGAGATCGCACGGCGAACGACACGAGAGACAGGAGGCCGGCGCGATGCCGGCAGGACACCAGGGCGGTGTCAGCCTCTCGGTGGCGGCGGCTCCGGCGCGACCAGCGCCCAATGCGGCGCGTCGGCGACAAACGTTGGCAACGTGGTCGCGTGGCCGACCGTCACGACTTCGATCGTGGGCAACGCGGACGTGATCACGTTCATCGAGCACGCCATGGCCATCGGGCAGCTCGCACTCGGCGTGTGGTGCTGCGGCGCCGGTGTCTCGGTGGATCGCGCCTGCTCATACGTCTGCTGAGGCGCGTGGTGGTGCGCATGCGCGTCGGGCACGGGCACGTCAGCGAGTGAGACGCCCGCCGGCTGGACCGTCCGCTCACACGACGCCGATGCCGCCATCCATGACGTGTGCATCATGAGCACGCCGCAAAGGATGGCGCCGAGCCGACGGAGGAGAGCGAAGCGAACGCGCGTGCGGCGCAACCTAAGCGGCGCCGCCGGGATTGCCCATGGGTCGATTTACCGCTTGGTCGTCACGCGGATCACCCCGTTGGCGCCGCGGAGGCCGTACTCGGCGGTCGAGACGGCATCCTTCAACACTTCGATGCGGGCGACATCGCGCGGGTTGATCGCCAACAAGCCTCCGGTGCCACTCGCCAGTGGTGTGCCATCCACTACATAGAGGGGTTCACTCGCGCCATGCAGCGTGGTCTGGCCACGGATGCGGACCTGAATCCCGCCCGGCGCATTGAAGACCTCGACGCCCGGAAAGCGACCGGCGAACAGCTCCTCGACCCGCGTGACACGCTGGCTCCCGAAATCCTTTTCGGTGAGGGTCTGGCTGGCGCCGGCGGTCTTGCCGGACGGCTCGGGATCCGGGTCGTACGGGACATGCCCGCACGCGCCGGCGGCCGCGAGCAGCAGCATGTGCGACCAGCGAGCAGGTCTCGCCGTTGATGGACGCGATGTGCGGAACGGCATGCGACCTCCAGTCGGGCGGGGGCGGCGGACCACCACGAGGTCCTCTGATGAAAGACGGCGTCGCTCGTCATGATGTTCCAGAAGCTTAGCTTGACAACCATTGTTAAACCATACAAATTGATTTCATGAGCGTCTCCAAGTCCGACATGTTCGGCCGCGCCGACACCGCGCAGCCCGCGCTCCCCGGAACGTATGGCGAAGCGCCCCCCGGCTACCGACTTCCGCAGGCGTTGCGCCTCGGACCGGTGCATCTGCAGGTCTCGAACCTCGACCGCTCGCTCAACTGGTACCAGGTGGTGCTTGGGCTGCGGGAACTCGCACGCGCCGGCGATCTGGTGACTCTTGGCGCGGCGGACGGCACCCCACTGGTCATCCTCGAGCGTCGGCCCGGCACGCGCCCCATTCGCCCCGGTTCGCGCTTGGGGCTGTATCACTTCGCCATTCTGCTCCCCAGTCGCGCCGAACTCGGGAAGTTCGTACAGCATCTGGCGGCGCTTGGTGCGCGCGCGGGCTCCAGTGATCACCTCGTGTCCGAGGCGCTCTATCTGCAGGACCCCGACGGCCTGGGGATTGAGGTGTACCGCGACCGTGCGCGTTCCGACTGGCAGCGCATGGCCAGGGAACTCATGATGGCCACCGACCCCCTCGACGTTCAGGGGGTGCTCGCGGCTGCCCAGGGCGAACCGTGGAGCGGTATGCCCGCCGGCACGGTGATGGGCCATCTGCATCTCCACGTCGGCGACATCGCGCTCGCCGAGCGGTTCTATCATGCCGCGTTCGGCTTCGACAAGATGGTCTGGCGCTATCCCGGGGCGCTCTTCCTTGCGGCCGGTGGCTATCACCATCACCTCGGCACCAACACCTGGGCGCAAGGCGCCCCCGCGCCCAGCGAGACTGATGCCCGGCTCGATCACTGGACGGTCGTGCTGCCGACGGCCGCGGACGTGGCCGCGGTGCGGGCAAGCCTGGAGTCGGCAGGGTTTGGCGCGGACGGCGCGCTGTGGCGCGACCCGTGGGGAACCGGGCTCCGGGTGGCCGTTCCGACGTTGGCGTCCCGCTAACCTCGGCGTTTTTCCATAGGGCCCTCTTTCCCGGACTTGCGAGATAGGGGGATGGGGTATACTATTCGTTCAGGCTTGATACCCCCACTCCCTATCTGAACGGAGGCTCCCATGGAAAATCTTACGCTCACGCTTGGCGGCATGTCGTGCGGCCACTGTGTCCGCGCGGTCGACGAGGCGCTCAAGGCGGCCGACGGGGTGACCGTCGAGAACGTCGCGGTGGGCAGCGCGACGCTGCAGTACGATCCCGCGAAGATCACGCCGGCGCAGATCGCGTCGCTGGTGGAAGCGGAGGGCTACAAGGTGCTCTCCACCTCGTCCTCCAAGAGCCGCGTCATCGCGTAACGCCCGGCGTTGCGTCTCGGCGCGACGCGCGAGAGATCGATCATGGAAACCCTTCGTCTCCCGGTGACCGGGATGACCTGCGCGGCGTGCTCGTCGCGCGTGCAGCGAGTGCTGCAAAAGCAGCCGGGCGTGACTGAGGCGTCGGTCAACCTCATGATGAAGAGCGCCACGGTGCAGTACGATCCGGCGGCGGTCTCGCCGGACGCGTTGGTGCAGGTGATTGAGCGCGCCGGCTATGGCGCGTCCCTCGCGAATCCCGATCAGACCGCCTTCGAAGAACAGGAGGCGCGCGATCGGGCGAACGCGGCGGAGTACCGCGAGCTGCGTACGAAGGCGCTGGTGAGCGGTGTGATCGGCGTGCTGGCGATGCTCGTGAGCATGCCGCTCATGTCCCAGCTCGCGGGCGCGCATGCGCACGGCGTGGTGGCGGATCCGTTCATGCGCTGGAGCATGACGGCGCTCGATCCGGCGCTGCGGGCGGTCATGCCGTGGCTCTACACGATCCCGGCTGGCGCACTCACGTGGGCGCTGCTCGCGATCACGCTCGTGGTGATGGGGTGGGCCGGACGGCACTTCTACACACGGGCGTGGGCGGCACTGCGCCACGGCGCGGCCGACATGAACACGCTGGTGAGCGTCGGTACGCTCGCGGCGTTCGCGTACTCCACGGTGGCGACGGTCGCCCCCGGCTTCTTCGTGAGTCGCGGTGTGGCCCCCGATGTGTACTACGAAGCGGTGATCATCATCATCGCGCTCATTCTCACCGGCAACATGTTCGAGGCGCGCGCCAAGCAGCGCACGTCGCTGGCGTTGCGGGCCCTCGTGGATCTGCAGCCCAAGACTGCGCGGGTCGAACGCTTTGGCGAAGCGGTGGACGCGCCGATCGATACCGTGGAGCCGGGCGAGATCATCCTGGTCCGTCCGGGCGAACGCGTGCCGGTGGACGGCGAGCTGGTGAGCGGCGAGAGCGCCGTAGACGAAAGCATGCTCACCGGCGAGTCGCTGCCGGTGGCCAAGCAGGTCGGCGATCGCGTCATTGGCGGCACCATCAATCGCACCGGGGCCTTCCGGTATCGCGCCACGACGCTGGGCGCCGACAGCGTGCTCGCGCAAATCGTGAAGCTCATGCGCGATGCGCAGGGCAGCCGCGCGCCCATTCAGGCGCTTGCCGATCGGATCAGCGGCATCTTCGTGCCGGTGGTGATCGGTCTCGCGCTGCTCACGTTTGCGGTCTGGTATCTCGCGGCTGATGACGCACCGCTGGTGCGCGCGTTCGCGAGTGCGGTGGCGGTGCTGATCATCGCCTGCCCGTGCGCGATGGGGCTGGCGGTGCCCACGGCGGTGATGGTGGCGAGCGGGAAGGGCGCCGAGCTCGGCGTGCTGATCAAGGGGGGGGAAGCGTTGCAGCGCGCCGGCGACATCACCACGGTGGTGCTTGACAAGACCGGCACGGTCACCGAGGGCAAGCCCACGGTCACCGATGTCGTGCTGGTTCCGGAGTCGCCGCGCGATCGCGACACCCTGTTGCGGCTGACGGCCTCGCTCGAGGCGTCGAGCGAACATCCGCTCGCCGACGCGATCGTGCGCGCGGCGCGCGACGCCGGTCTCGCGCTCGAGGCGGTGGACGGCTTTCAGTCCGTCACCGGACGCGGCGCGCAGGGCGTGGTGGGCGAGGCGGCCCTGGCGGTGGGGAATGCGGCGTTTCTCCGCGACTGGGGCGTCGAGACCACCGCGCTCGAAGGGGAGGCGTCGCGTCTCGCGGCCGATGGCAAGACGGCGATGTTCGTGGCGATTGATGGCGCGCTGGCGGGCGTGATCGCCGTCGCCGATCCCATTCGGCCCACGTCGGTCGATGCCATCCGTCGTCTCAAGGCGATGGGGCTCACCGTGGTCCTGCTCACCGGTGACCACGAGCGCACCGCGCAGGCGATCGGCGCCCGCGCCGGCGTGGATCGTGTGGTGGCCGGCGTGTTGCCCGATGGCAAGGTGGCGGAGGTGAAGCGGTTGCAGGACGCCGGCGCCGTCGTGGCCATGGTGGGTGATGGTATCAATGACGCGCCGGCCCTGGTGCAGGCCGATGTCGGCATGGCGATCGGCAGCGGCACCGATGTGGCCATGGAAGCCGGCGACCTCGTGCTCATGCGCGGCGACCTGATGGGGGTGGTGCGAGCCATCGCGCTCGCGCGGCGCACGATGCGCACCATGCGCCAGAACCTCTTCTGGGCCTTCATCTACAACGTGATCGGTATCCCGATCGCGGCCGGCGCCTTGTACCCCGCCTTCGGGCTGCAGCTCTCGCCAATTCTCGCCAGCGCGGCGATGGCCTTCAGTAGTGTCAGTGTGGTGAGCAACTCCCTGCGGCTCCGCCGCGCGACGTTCGCCTGATCGCGCACCATCCTCTCATCCCGGACCGGCCTTCGACGTATGACAACGGAAACTCCTGATGCTTTTCACGCGGCCTGTGGCTGCGCATCGCCCCCGTCCGGCGACGCGCGCAAGGCGGTGGCCGTGGACCCCGACATCAAGGCCCGCAACGCCAAGCGCCTCCGGCGGATCGAGGGGCAAGTCCGAGGGCTGCAGCGCATGGTGGAGGAAGACCGCTACTGTGCGGACATCCTGACCCAGATCGCGAGTGTGCACGAAGCGCTGCGAAGCGTGGGGAAGGAGCTCATGCGCAATCACCTCAAGCACTGCGCGAGTGATGCCATTCGCAAAGGCCCCGACGAAGCCGCGCAGATGTATGATGAGTTGGTGGAGATGATCTACCGCACGCAGCGATGACACGAGGGTTCGGTGCGGTGGCCGCGTTGTGGGTGTGTTGCGCTCCCCCACTCGCGGCACAGACTGATAGCGTGCGTCTGGTGCCCATCGCCCGGCGGGAAGTGGTGGCGTTGTCGGCCTTCACGGCGACCAGCCTCGCGCTGCTGCCGTTCGACCGTCGTCTGGCGCACCGTCTGGCCATGAATCCGGCGCGCCCGGGCACCGGCGCGCGCTGGGCCGATCGGATCGCGACGATCGGCGACCCGGGCAGTGTGCTCGTCGCCGGCAGCGCGCTGCTGGTGGGATACGGCCTGCGTCGGCCGACCGTGGCGGATGTAGGGCGGCATCTGAGCGAGGCCATCATGCTGTCCGGCACGCTCACCGCTGGCGCCAAGGTGCTGATCGGTCGTGTGCGACCCCGTACCGCCGGTCTCGACGCGCCCTTCATGTTCACGCCGCTCCGCCCGAGTGGTGGCCATGTCTCCTATCCCTCGGGGCATACCAGCGCGGCATTCACAACGGCGGCGGTGCTTGAGGGAGAGCTCGCGCATTCCAGGTATGCCGCACGCCATCAGGGATGGGCGACCACCGGCCGCGTCGCGCTCTACACGGCCGCGGCTGCCGTCGGCACCGCGCGCGTGATCCAGCGCGCGCATTGGACGAGTGATGTGGTGGCCGGGGCCGGGCTCGGGATCGCGAGTGGGTGGTGGGCCGTGCGGATGGGGCACCGACCACGCGCACGAGTCGCGAACGCGGCGCGCTGAACGTTTCGCGCTGAACGTTTCGCGCTGAACGTTTCGCGCGGAACGACGCCGGCGCGCGCCTATTTGCTGGCGAACAGATCGATCTGCGGTGGCTGCGTGGGCAGTCCCAGCATGCGCAGCGCGTGCACGGTCCACCCGTCACGATCGCCCGGATCGAGATGGTGTACCGCCACCCCGAACTCGGCGACGAGGTCGTCGATGATGTGATCGATCTCCTGCTGAAAGGTCGGGCTCACCGCGCGCTTGCCGTCGAATGTGGGCGCGCCGAGGACCGGGACCTTGAAGAGCGCCTGATACCCACGGACCCACTCGCGCACGAGTGGCTCGAGCTCCGGGCGCCGGCCGACCTTGGCCACGAGATAGGCGTAGTTGTCGAGCACGGACCGATCGCAGACGACCACCTCGTAGAGTGCGCTCGCCTCGATCTCCTCGGCGATCTGCGTGTGGAGAATCCACGCCTGCGCATCGAGGGTGGTGTCCTCGTTGATGGGCAGCGGGCAGCGCCGCGCCACCTCCTTCACAATGTCCACGCCAAGATCAAGGCGCTTGAGCTGGGCGGCCAGGTCGAAGCAGAGCGTCGTCTTGCCCACGCCGTGCGTCCCGACAAAGGCGAGCTTGAGCCGGCGGCGGCCGAGGGGATCGAGCGGAAGCAGCAGAGAAGCGGTCACCCCGCAAATATGGGAGGTCACCCCCGAGCGGGGCGACCTCCCATCGCGTGGTGTTACCGCGTGCCCTTCGTGGTGTCAGTCGTCTCCTCGTCATCATCGGCGAGGTCCTGACGCAGCTTGCCGATGCCGCTCTTCATTTTGCCGCGCAGTTCCTCACCCTTGCCGCGCAGCTGTTCATCGGTCTCCCCCGACAGCCCTCCCAGCGCCTGCCGTGCACGGCCCTTCACCTGATCCACCATCCCATCGAGACGCTGCTTGGCGCCGCGCGCGCGTTCGTCGTTGTTGGACATCCGATCCTCCGGTGCGATAGCCTTGAGATTCCGCGGTCCCTCCGGTGCGGAGGCGGGGTTGGTCGGCCCCGTCCTGCCCTGCGGGCGGGCAGGAATCGGGCCGCGCCCAGGCCGGGAGGCGCCGTCGCGCACCAATGGCCAGATTGCAGGGCATGAAGGCCGCCATTTTGCGCACGATGGGGCTCCCCCGCCCCTACGCCGATTCTCAGCCGTTGCACGTCGAGGAGGTGATGCTCGCCGCGCCCGGCCCCCACGACGTGCGGGTTCGCGTCGCGGCCGCGGGGCTGTGTCACTCCGACCTGAGTGTGATCGAGGGGAATCGGCCGCGACCGCTGCCGATGGTGCTCGGGCATGAGGCCGCCGGCGAGGTCGTCGAAGTGGGGCGCGAGGTCACCGATATCCGTGTCGGTGATCACGTCGTGTTCGCCTTTGTCCCGCAATGCGGGCACTGCCTCCCGTGCATGACCGGGCGGCCGGCGTTGTGTGAGCCGGGGGCGGCGGCCAACGCGGCCGGCGTGCTGCTCGATGGTGCGACCCGGCTCTCCGATATGCGCGACGAACCGCTGCATCATCATCTGGGTGTGTCGGGCTTTGCGCAGTATGTGGTGGCGTCGCGGCGCAGTGTGGTCCGCATCGATCGCACGCTGCCGTTTTCCGTGGCGGCCCTGTTCGGATGCGCCGTGCTCACCGGCGTGGGCGCCATCGCGAACACGGCGCAGGTCCGCCTCGGTGAACGCGTGCTGATCACCGGGCTGGGCGGCATCGGGTTTTCGGCGTTGTTGGGGGCGCTGGCCGCCGGTGCCAGTCAGGTCATCGTGGCCGATGTGCACGACGAGAAGCTCGAGCAGGCCAGGGCGCTCGGCGCGCATCTCACGGTGAACTCGAGTGTGCCGCAGGCGGCCGAGCAGGTGCGCGATCTCACCCATGGCGGCGCCGATGTCGCGCTGGAGTGTGCCGGCGTGGTGGAGGCGTTGGCATTCACCTACGCCGCAACGCGTCGTGGCGGGCGCACGATCACCGTCGGCCTGCCACATGCGTCCAAGCGGATGGATCTCGCGCCGGTACAGCTGGTCGCCGAGGAGCGGTCGTTGCACGGATCGTATCTGGGCGGGTGTGTGCCCATGCGGGACATTCCGGCGTACATCGCGCTCTACCAGACCGGCCGGCTCCCGGTCGATCGGCTGCTCACGCATACGATGCCACTGCACGAGATCAACGTGGGCTTTGACCGCATGGCGCGGGGCGAGGCCATTCGCCAGGTCGTGTTGCCCTGATCGCTGCCGCGCTTACTGACGAGAGATTCCGGATGGCATTTCCGACGGATACGACGTACATCGCCGGCGCCTGGGTTGCCGCGAGTGATGGGGCCACCTTTGCCGTGCACAGCCCGGCCACGGGTGAACTGCTGGCGCATGTTCCCGACTGCGGGGTCGCCGATACCGAACGCGCGATTGCGGCCGCCCACGCGGCGTGGCCGGCGTGGCGCGATCAGACCGCCAACGAGCGGGCCGCGGTACTCCGCCGCTGGTTCACGCTCATCATGACGCATCGCGACGCGCTCGCGCAGCTCATGTCGCGCGAGTCGGGCAAGGTGATCAGCGAGAGCCTCGGCGAAGTGACCTACGGCGCCAACTTCGTGGAGTGGTTCGCCGAAGAGGCGAAGCGCATGTACGGCGACGTGATTCCGGCGCACACGCGCGATCGCCGCTTGGTGGTGTTGCGGCAATCCGTGGGAGTGTCGGCGGCGATCACGCCGTGGAACTTCCCGCTGGCCATGATCACCCGCAAAGTGGCGCCGGCGCTGGCGGCCGGTTGCCCGGTCGTCATCAAGCCGCCCGCCGAAACGCCGCTCACCGCGCTCGCCCTGGCGCAGCTGGCCGAAGAGGCCGGGTTCCCGCCGGGAGTGTACAGCACGGTGACGACCACGCGCGCGAGTGAGGTGGGGCAGGCGCTCTGCGCGAGCCCGCTGGTGCGGAAGCTGTCGTTCACGGGCTCCACGGCGGTGGGGAAGCTGCTGATGGCGCAGTGCGCGCCGACGCTCACCAAGCTGTCGCTTGAACTGGGTGGCAACGCACCGTTTCTGGTGTTCGACGATGCGGACCTCGACGCGGCGGTGCAGGGGGCGCTGCTGGCGAAGTACCGGCACAACGGGCAGACGTGCGTGTGCGTGAATCGCCTCTACGTGCAGGACGGTGTGTACGACGCCTTCGTCGAGCGCTTTACGCGCGCGGTGGAGGGGCTGCGTACCGGCGATGTGCTGGATCCGGCGGTGCAGGTGGGACCGCTCATTTCGGACCGGGCGGTGGCCAAGGTGGAAGCGTTCGTGGCCGATGCCCTCGGCCAGGGGGCCACGGTCGCGACCGGCGGGCGCCGCCTGACGGGGCGCTACTATGCGCCCACCGTGCTCGCCAATGCGACGGCGTCGATGCGGGTGGCGCAGGAGGAGATCTTTGGCCCGGTGGCCCCCGTGTTTCGGTTTACGACCGAAGCCGAGGCGATCGCGCTCGCCAATGCCACGACGTACGGGCTTGCCGCATATTTCTACAGCCGGGATGTCGGTCGCTGCTGGCGGGTCGCCGAGGCGCTGGAATACGGCATGGTCGGGATCAACGAAGGGTTGATCTCCACTGAGCTGGCGCCCTTCGGGGGCGTCAAGGAGTCGGGGATGGGGCGCGAGGGGTCCAAGTACGGCCTCGAGGCCTATACCGAGCTCAAGTACCTCTGCTACGGCGGCATCTGAGTGGTGTTGGACGGTCCGGTTCCTCTGCAGCTCGACGCGACCACGCGTCGCTTGTCCCTCGACCCCCGCGATCCGCGGTTCTACCGCGATCCGTACGGGGCGTATGCGCGCATCCTGGCCGAGTGCCCGGTGGTGTTCTGGGAGGAGATCGGCTGCTGGTGCTTCTTTGGCGATCGCGACGTCAACGCCATTCTCCGCGACCGGCGTTTTGGCCGGGAGGTGCTGCACGTCGCCTCGCGTGAAGAGCTGGGGTGGCTGGAGCCGCCCGCGCACACGCGCGACTTCGATGCCGTGGATGCCAACTCGATGCTCGAGCGCGAAGCGCCGTTCCATACCCGCATGCGCCGGCTCGTCAGCAAGGCCTTCGTGCCCCGCCGCGTGGAGGCGCTCAAGCCTGCGATCGCGGCGCTCGCCAATGAGCTCGTCGATGCGTTCCCGAGCGGCCCATTCGACCTCATCGAGGCGTTTGCGGCGCCCATTCCCGCGCGGATGATCGCACGCATCATGGGTGTCCCCGAGTCCGCCGTGCCGCAGCTGGTGGCGTGGTCGCATCGCATGATCACCATGTATGGCGTGGCGCGCACGCACGACACGGAAGTCGATGCGAACGCGGCCGCGGCCGATTTCGCGGCGTTCATGCGCGATACGATTGCGGCGCGCCGTGACACGCCGGCCGACGACATGCTCACCATCCTCATCGAGGCCGAGGCGCTTGAGCTGATGAGTGAGCCGGAGATCGTCTCCACCGCCATTCTACTGCTCAACGCGGGGCACGAAGCGTCGGTGCATGCGCTCGGCAACGCCATTCGGCTGTTGCTGGAGCGCACCACCGATCCGGCGCAGTATCTGGCCGACGACTGGAGCGCCGGCCAGCTGGTGGAGGAGGCGCTGCGATACGCGCCACCCCTGCACCTCTTCAAGCGCTACGTGCTGGAAGATCTCGAGATGGGCGGTGTGTCGTTTACGAAAGGGGACCAGGTCGCGCTGATCTATGGGGCTACGGGGCGCGATCCGAAGGCCAACGCCAACCCCGATCAGTTCGACCCGGTGCGCATGCGGGCGACGCATACGAGCTTTGGCGCCGGGGTGCATTTTTGCGTGGGGGCGCCCCTCGCGCGCCTCGAACTGGCGACGGCACTGCGCGTGCTCTTTGCGCGCTGCCCGCAGCTGCGGCTGGTCGAGCCGCCGGTGGTGAAGGACAGCTGGCACTTCCACGGCCTCGACCAGCTGATCGTCGAACACACCCCGTCTTCCTGATTCAACCCCCTCCGCTCATGGCCTCGCTGCTCCATCGCCTCTCGATCACCTCGGCGCTGGTAGGTGCCGTTCTGCCTACGCTGGTCGGTGCGCAGGACCGTTCGCAGTCGCGCTCGATGGTCCAGTCCACGCTGGGCATCGTGGCCAGCGAAAGCGTCCTCGCCTCGCAGGTTGGTGCCCGCATTCTCGAGATGGGCGGTAATGCGATTGACGCGGCCATCGCCACCAACGCCATGATGGGGCTCGTGGCCCCCATGAACGACGGTATCGGCGGCGATCTCTTCGCCATCGTGTACGAGGCCAAGACCGGCAAGCTGTACGGCCTCAACGCCTCCGGGTGGGCGCCGAAGGGGCTCACGGCCGACTATCTGCGCGCCAAGGGGCTCACCGAGATGCCGGGGCGCGGTATCAACACCGTGACCGTGCCCGGTGCCGTGAAGGGATGGGGCGCGTTGCACGACAAGTTCGGCAAGCTGCCGCTGTCGCAGGTGCTGGCGCCGGTCATTCAGCACGCCGAGCAGGGCTTCCCGGTGGGCGAAGTCGTGAGCGTCTACTGGAAGGACAGCGAGAAGATCCTCGCCGAGGATGCGCTGACCGCGAAGACGTTCCTCCCCAATGGTCGCGCGCCGCAGGTGGGCGAGATCTTCCGCAATCCCGAGCTGGCGTGGAGCTACCGGCAGATCGCGGCGCAGGGCGCCAAGGCGTTCTATACCGGGCCCATCGCGCAGAAGCTGCTCGCCAGCGCGAAGCGCTACGGCGGCACGATGAACGCGGCGGACCTGGCCGATTACGACGTGGAGTGGGTGGAGCCGATCAGCACGACGTATCGCGGCTGGACGGTGTACGAACTCCCGCCCAATGGGCAGGGGATCGCGGCACTCGAGATGCTCAACATCATGGAGTCGTTCCCCATGAGCACGCTCGGCCACAACTCGGTGGCGAGCCTGCATCGCATGATCGAGGCGAAGAAGCTCGCCTATGCCGACATGCAGCGATACGACGCCGATCCGCGCTTTGCCAAGGTGCCGGTGGAGGCGATGCGCTCCAAGTCGTACGCCGCGGCGCGCGCGAAGCTCATTGCGCTCGACAAGGCCACCTGCACGGTGCCCGCCGGGAAGCCGAACGGCACCGATAACGGCACGACGTATCTGAGCGTGGTGGACAAGGAGGGGAACATCATCTCCTTCATCCAGAGCAACTACAGCACGGTGGGCTTCGGCGCCGGTCTCATCGCCGATGGGACGGGCTTTGTGTGGCACAACCGTGGTGGCGGCTTCACGCTCGACGCCACGAGCCCGAACGTGCTCGAGGGGCGCAAGCGGCCGCTGCACACGATCATTCCGGCCTTCATGGAGAAGGGCGATCTCAAGATTGCCTTCGGCATCATGGGCGGCTGGAATCAGGCGCAGGCGCATGCCCAGTTCGTGTCGAACATCGTGGACCACGGCATGAACATTCAGGGCGCGCTCGACGCGCCGCGGTTCTCCAAGGAGACGTTCCCGGGGTGCGACGTGAACTTCGAATCGCGCATTCCCAAGGCGGTCCGGGACTCGCTGACCGCCATGGGGCACCAGATCGTCATGCGGGGGGACTTCTCGAGCACCCGGATGGGGTCGGGGCAGGCCGTCCAGCGGAACCTGGCCACGAAGCTCAATGCCGGGGCGTCCGACCCCCGGAAAGACGGGGCGGCGATCGCCGAGCTGCCGGCCGCGCCCCGGGCGGGTGGGGCACCGGCGCGTCCGGCCCAACGGTCCCGGACCGGGGGCGGTAGATGAGATGCGAGCCCGTCGTCCGCGTGCCGGGCCCGTTCAGAGCAGATTTGTGAGGAGGCGGATGATCGTGGTGGCGGTCGCGCTTGGGTGAGCCTCAGGAAGGGTCCGCCCTCGACGATGAGTTGGCCCGACGCCGGGAAGCGGCGCTCGTGGCTCGCGCGGCCGGAGGCGAGATGGAGGCGTTCGATGCCCTCATCACGCCGCTGCTGCCGCGTGCCGCCTCACTCGCTCGTCGCCTGATGGATCACGCGGAAGATGCCGAAGATCTCGTGCAGGATGCCTGTCTGCGCGCGCTCGAACGCATCGATCAGCACGATCAGCAGCGCGCGTTTGCACCGTGGTTCTTCCGGATTCTCGTGAACCTCGGGCTCAACGCGCAGCGGGTGCGGAAGGTGCGAAGGACCGACGAGCTCACGGACTTCGAGGCGTCGGACGGGGCCACCCCCGATGTGGAAGTGGAGCAGCGCGAAACACGGCGGCGGTTTTCCGCCGCCGTGGCCGAGCTGCCGCCCCGCCAGCGCCAGATCGTGATGTGGCATGAAGTGGATGGTTGGACCGCCCCGCAGATCGCCGAGGCCCTGTCGCTGTCACAGGCCACCGTGCGTTGGCATCTGCACGAAGCACGACGCACCCTGCGGCGCGCTTTGGGCGTGCTGCGGGATTCAGAACCGGACGCGGCCAGGGAGGCCGGCGCCACATGACTCAACGGACCGAAGACGATCTCACCCCCGATCCCCGCCTGCGCGATGCGCTGCTGGCGGTCGATCGCGCCCCGACGCTCGACGTCGCGGCGCTGCGCACGCGCATCCTCGCGGCCGCGGCGCCGCAACTGGCTGCGCGGCGCCAGCCGCCATCGTGGTGGGATGTGACCAGTCGGGCCGGTCGCTTCCTGATCCCGGCCAGCCTGGCCGCCGCCGCGTTGGCGCTCCTGCTGCTTCGTCAGGCCCCCGCCGTGGGCGGCGCCACGGAAGTGCTCGCGTCGCAGACGGCCAGCTCGATCGCCATCGAGACGCCGGATGATGTGGAGGCGATGAGCCGGACCTCCACCGAACAGCTCATGCCGAGCGACGCCGAAAGCTGGCTGCTGGGAGAGCAGGGCCGATGATCGGTCAGTCGCAGCGTACCGCGATGCTGGTGATCGGGGCCGCCCTCGTGGCAGGCCTCGTGGGCGGCGCTGCGGTCGATCGCTACGTCCTGCTCCCGCGTCGCATCGAGGCGTTCCGCCAGCAGCGGAACAATCGGCCGTCGCCGGAAGAGATGCGGAAGCGCTTCTCCGAGCGCATGACCAAGGACCTCGGCCTGTCCGACGCCCAGCGGTTGCGTATGGACAGCATTTACGCGCGGCAGTTCTTCGTGATGGATTCCATCACCAAGGCCATGCGCCCGGTCTACGACTCGGTCTGGAAAATCTCGCGCGCCGAGGTGGACTCGCTGCTGAGCCCCGAGCAGCGCACGAAGCTCGCCGAGCTGCGGAAGCAGCGGCGCGGTCGCGGAGGGCCTGGTGGCCCCGGTGGCCCGGGCGGCCCCGGTGGGCCGGGTGGGCGTGGGATGCGCGGCGGAGATTCGTCGGCGCGCTAGTTTTGGGCGCATGCCCACCATTCGCGCTGCTGTTGTGCAGGATGCGCCGGTCGCCTTCGACCTGGCCGCCACGCTGGACAAGGTCCGCACGCTGACCGCCGAGGCGGCGTCGCAGGGCGCCCAGATTGTGGTCTTCCCCGAAGCCTTTGTCTCGGCGTATCCCAAAGGGATCACCTTCGGGGCGCACGTGGGGAGCCGTACGCCGGACGGGCGCGAGTGGTACCGCCGGTACTGGGCGAGCAGCCTCGATCTGGCGAGCGCCGAGTGCAGCGTGTTGGCCGATATCGCCCGGACACACGCGATCGAGCTGGTCATCGGTGTGATCGAACGCGATGGCGGCACGCTCTACTGCACGGTGCTCTTCTTTGCCCCCGACGGCACGCTGCGCGGCAAACACCGCAAGCTGATGCCGACCGCGATGGAGCGCCTCGTGTGGGGCTTCGGCGACGGCTCCACGCTGCCGGTGTTCGATACCGCCGTGGGCAAGGTGGGCGCGGTGATCTGCTGGGAGAACTACATGCCGCTGCTGCGCACGGCGATGTATGGCCAGCAGGTGCAGCTCTACTGCGCGCCCACGGTGGACGATCGCGATGTGTGGCATGCGACGATGCGCCATATCGCGGTGGAAGGGCGCTGCTTTGTGCTCAATGCGTGCCAGTATGCCGTGCGCGGCGACTATCCGGCCGACTATGTGCCGATGCAGGGCGAGGCGCCGGACACGGTCCTGATCCGCGGCGGCAGCTGCATCGTATCACCGTTCGGTGAGGTGCTGGCCGGGCCGGTGTATGGATCGCATTCGCTGCTGATGGCCGACCTCGATCTCGACGAGATCGCGCGTGGCAAGTATGACCTGGATGTCGTGGGGCACTACGCGCGGCCGGATGTGTTCCGGCTCTCGGTCGATGTCGGAGCGAAGCCGCCGGTGTCGTACTGTGAGCAGGGATCGCTGAACTGACCTCACCAGGCATCCCGGGCATCCGAGGCATCCCAGACTAGCGGAATAAACGGGCGAAGTTCTTCCGCTGTTCTGGGATGCCTGGGATGTCTGGGATGCCTGGTGAGGGCAGTTCAAGTCATCCAGTCGCGATAGCGACCCGTCCGCAGTCACTCAAAACTCGAAGTTGAGCCCGATCGACGGCAGCAGCCCTATGCCGGCCTCGCGCTCCACGATACGCAGGCGTGGGTTCCAGCTCGGTGGGGCGTCGTTCTGGCGGTTGGTGACGTTCTGCAGATCCACGAACGCAATGAGCTGACGGCCGCGGATGAGGAGACGGCGGTCGATGCGGACGTCGGCGGCGAAGAAGGTGCCGAGGCGCTGCGTGTTGTACTGCGAGAAGTCGAGCGTGCCCGCGAGCGCGCCGCTGGTGCGGAACGGCGTGTAAGGTAGGCCGCTGCTGCCGCGCAGGCGCGTGGCGAGCTCCCAGCGTGCGTTGGGGCGCCAACCAACGACCGCGTTCGCGAGCACCGGCGTGTCGAACGCCCCCCGCGTGGGGATGCCGTTGAGGGCGGTGAAGCGCGTGCGGTTGAGTGACACACTCGCCTGGCCGTACCACGGGGTGGCGCCGAGCTTCTTCTGCGCGAACAGCTCCACGCCGTACGCCGTGCCGGTGCCCGTCGAGGCAAGCGGTTCGAGACCGAAGGGAATGTCGGTCGTGGCGTCGTCAAAGCCACTGGGGCTGAGCACGGCCTGCGGGCGATAGCGCCGTACCGGATAGTCCCCGTAGCGCTTGCCGTACGCTTCCAGCTGCACCTTGAGCTCTGGCGTCACGAGACGCGCGAGGCTGGCGACCACCTGATCGGCGCGGAACGGCGTGAGGCGCTGTCCGTTGCCGGCGTCTCCCACAAGCCAGATGAAGCTCGGAGCCTGCCAGTAGCGACCGGCGGACAGACTGGCGGTCGTCGTGGCATCGAGCTGCCACGTGGCACTCCCACGGGGCGCGAAGCGCACCGCGTTCTGCAGAAACCCGTACCAGTCGCCACGGGCGCCACCCGTCAGGCGCAGGCGGGGATGGACCTGCCACGCGAGCTGCGCATACGTGCCGTTGCGCGCCGCGCGGAACGTGGTATCGACCTGCAGCGCTTGCGGGGCGCCCGCCGCGTCTCGGCGGACGAACCCGGCGAGCGTGGCATCGTAGCGGAGCGCGCGCGCGACCTTGAACACGGTGCCGGTTTCGAGCGCCAGCGTGGGGCCGAGGGTGCGCGTCAGATCGGTGCGCAGGCTGGTCTCCCCTTCGCGTGAGCGACTTTCGAACACCGGATTGAGCAGCGTGTCACGCTGCGCGCTCTCGTAGCGGGTGAAGGTGCGACCAAGGGTGGTGGTCAGCAGGCCGGCGTCGAGGCGTCGCTTCCAGGTGAGGCCGCTGAAGTACTGCGTCTGCGTGGGGGCCAGCACCTGCGCGTTGCTCACGCGGGCGGTGTCGGTCTCGTTGTTGAAGGTGATGGTCCCACGGGCGCCGATGGTGAGAACGCTGAACGCATCGCGCGAGGAGGGGCGCCACGTGGCCTTGATCGTGGCATCGGTGTACTGCGGCACGAAGCTCAGCCCGATCGCCTTGAAGAGCAGGTCGAGGTAGCTCTGGCGGACATTCGCGAAGAACGACCCGCGCGATCCGAGTGGCCCTTCCAGCACCGCGCCGACCTGCGTGGCGGCCACGTTCACCTCGCCCGCGAGGCGCTCGCGATTGCCTTCACGCAGCATAATCGTGGTCGCGCTCGAGGTGCGATCGCCATACCGCACGCCAAAGCCGCCGGCCGACAGCGCCGCCTCTTCGACAAAGCGGATGTTGATGAGCGAGATCGGCCCACCGGTGGAGCCCTGGGAGCCGAAGTGATTGATGTTCGGCACCTCGATGTTATCCACCACGAACAGATTCTCGAACGGCGCGCCGCCGCGCACGATGAGATCATTGCGGCCGGCGCTGGTGACGCCAACGCCCGGGGCGATCGACACCGCGCGCAACACGTCTTCCTGGGCGCCCGGCTGGCGCCGCACTTCCTCGGCGTCATACCGCTGGGTGGAGACCGGTGTCGCCGCCGCGGGCACGGTGGGGAAGGCCGTGGGGCGCACGGTGACCGTCGCCAGGCGCACATCCACCGGACGCAGACTGATCGTGACTTCGGCGGGTTTGCCCGGCGAGACGACCACATCGCCACGGGTGACGGCTTCGTAGCCTACACGGCGCACATCGAGCTGTACGATGCCGACCGGTACGCCGCGCACTGTGAAGCGACCGAGCGAGTCGGTCTGCGTGGCAAGCTCCGGCGACCGCGTGGCGGAGAGCACGCGCACCGACGCGCCCACGATGGGCGCCTCGGTGGCAATGGTCACGACGCGGCCGGTAATGACACCGGTCGCGGGCGTGGATTGGGCACGTGTCGCCGACCATGGCGCCAGCACACCCAGCAGGGCTACAAGAGAAAAGCGGGACATGGGGGGAAACGCCCCATGCCCCGCTTTTGCTCCCGCGTGCGCGGTGATTACATCGCCGGCGCCATCAGATCCTGCAGCGCCTTCTTGAGCAGGTCCGCCTTCTTGCTGTCACAGCCCTTGGCCGCATCGGCCGCTGCGATCGCCGCGTTGAGCGCCGTGTTGCGCGCCGCGCCGCTTGCCTTCTCCGCGGCCGCGATCTGCGTGCGCAGCGTGCTCACCTGGCACGACTTGCGCTCGAGCTGGTCCGTGTAGGCCTTGGCCAGCGGGAAGCTGGGCGGCCAGGAGATCTTCGGCTGCCCCTGGGCGTTCAGCTGGTCCCACTTCACCGTCTTGGCCGCGTCGATCTCGTTCTGCGTGAGATACTGGCTCGGCGTGAGCTCGGCGATGTCCATGCCGCGCGCGATTTCAGAGCTGATGATATGGCCGTTGTACCAGTACACCGACCACGAGCCGCCCATCTGCATGCGCGTGCCGTCCACCGGGCCACGGTCGAAGCTCGCAATTTCGAACGGCTTCGTGGGATCGGTCCAGTCGAACACCGTGATGCCACCCTGATAGAAGGCCTGCACCATCACGTCACGCCCCGGGATCGGAATCAGGGAACCGTTGTGCGCGACGCAGTTTTCCTTGTCCGTCTGGTAGGTCGGAATCTTGTAGTAGCTGTGGAACTTGAGCTTCTTGTTCTCGATCGAGAAGATTGCGTCAGCACCCCAGTTGAGCTGGTCGGTGTTGCGGCACTTCGGTGCGCCGCCGCCGCCCCACTCGTCGGAGAAGAGGATCTTGGTGCCGTCGTTGTTGAACGTGGCCGAGTGCCAGTAGGCGAAGTTGGAGTCAGCCGCGGCGTCAAGGCGCACCGGATTCACCGGATTGCTGATGTCGAGCAGCAGGCCGTGCCCTTCGCAGGCGCCGCCGGCCAGGCCGAGCGCCGGGTAGACGGTGATGTCGTGGCACTGCGAGCCTTCGCTGATGGCGTTGCCCTTGGGCGCCGAAAGGCCCTGCGCCTCGAGCAGCTTGGCGACCGCCGCGTTCACCACCGGGCGAGCGGCCGCGGTGTCGGCCGCGTTGGGCGTCGTGGCGCCACGCTTCTTCATGATGCTGTCGATGACCGGCTTCACGAGCTGGTCGGGGAGCACGATCTCTTCGTTCATGACCGGGATCATGTACGTGAACGCGCCCGCCTTCTTCTTGGCATCCATCTCCGCCTTCTCGGCGGCGGTGGCGCCATGGCTCTTCGGGTTGGTCAGGCCGGCAAAGATGTTGGCGCGACCGACGACTGCCGCGGCCGCCGGATTGGCGAGCGGCACCTTGATGATCTCGATGCGGAGGCGCGACGAATTCGCCGAATCCGATGACGCCGCGGAGCAGACATCGAGCTCACCCTTCGGGCGAATGGCTGAGGAGCCGGAGACGTAGATGTAGATGTTCTCCTTGTCCTTCGGATCTTCGAGTACCGTGTGCGTGTGCGAGCCGCGGCACGTCTGCACGTTGGCGAGGAGCTTGGGCTCCTTGATGTTCGAGATGTCGAAAATGCGCACGCCGCGCATGCGCTCCTTGCTGACGGCTTCCTTCACGCCACCCGGCTTGCAGTCGATGCGGCCATTGTTCGCCTCGGCCGACATGAACATCAGGTTCTTGTACACCGAGACGTCGTTCTGCGAGGCGGGGCACTCGTAGGCTACGACAAGCTGCGGGCTCGACGGGTTGGAGATGTCCCACACCACCGGGCCGTTGTAGTTGCCCTGAATGACGTACTTGCCGGTGAAGGCGAGGTCGGAGTTGGTGATCCCGAGGAAGCCATTGGGCGACTTGGCTTCGGCGACCAGCTTCATGTTCGAGAGCGCCTTTTCGGCGTCGAACAGGCCGGCCTTCAGGTTGTTGCGCGGGTCGGCGGCGGGATTGACCGCGGGGGTCGGGGCCGTCTTGGGCGACTGCTTGGGCGCACAGGCGGCGAGCGCGGCCAGCGCCGACGCGACGGCGGCCGCGCGAAGGGCAGAGTGGGTCATGTGAAGAGGAAGGACGTGGGACAGATGGGTCGTGCTCATCCTACGCCCGGAACGATAGCGCGTTTCAGCCGTGTGATCGACGGCTTCTTGGGGCGGACTACTGGCCGCGCGGCTTTCTCAGCGCTGAAACGAGCTCGGCTTTTCAGGCGCGTCGGCGGAGGGGGCCGTCGCGCGCCAGATCCGATCGGGGGGCACCGGCAGGTGAATGGTGAGCGACTGGTCCGTGCAGTGCAGCGCGCCGGATTGTGACTCCAGCAGGGCGCGTGCGAGGAGCAGCTGTAGCGTGTGGTCGGCCTGCGCCGGCAGACCCGGCACCACCGTGATCGTAACTCCATCGGCCGACTCAACCGCCTCGATGCGCCATTCCCCAGCAGGTTGCAATCCGGCGGCGAGCTCGGTGAACACCAGGCTCAGCGCCTCCTGGGCCGCCAGCCGATCGACCAGCACCGGGGGCAACGTGTCCGGCAGCTCCAGCACGAGCGAGATGCCGTCGTCACTGGTGGAACCGCGCAGCATGGCGAGCACCGGATCGAGCAGCGCGCGCACGGGCACCGACTCACGCGTCGCCGCGCGACGTCGTGCGGGCATGCTCACCAGTCGCGCGAAGCGCCGCAACGCCCGGTCGGCGTCATCCGCCGCCGTGCGCGCCGCACTCACCAACTCCTCTTGATTCTCGTTCAGATCACCGAACGGACTGGTTTGCAGGATGTGCAGCGCGAGCCGCGCCTCTTCGAGTCGGGTGGCCACCGTGGTCGCCACCTGCTCGAGCACGGCATCATGTCGCCGGCGATCGGCATCCGCCTGCCGCACCGCAGCGGCCGCGGTATCGCGGAGCCGCGCCTGATCGCTCGCCAGCATGCGCACCGACTCCCGGACGCGCGCGAGCTCTTCGAACTCGTCGGCGGCATCGCGCAGCACCACGTTGAGCCCCAGCGCGCGGAACTCCGCCGCGAGCGCGCCGACGCGCGTGGACACAAAGCGGGTCGATCGCCACGAGAGCGCCGCCGAGCCGATGGTGGCGACCAGGGCGAGCGCCACCACCACTTCGGGGGCCTGTCGCCCTCGGTCCCCCCAGTAGGCGAGGGCAGCCAGCACCGCCAACCCCACAATCGCCGGCAGGATGGCCAGGTTGAGCCGCGTGGCGACCTTCATGTCGGGGCATCCTCGCGCGCTCCCGCACCGGTGGTGTCCAGCGATTCCGTCACCACGAGGACGTCGAGCCCGAAGGTGTTGCGGGTCAGTGCATCGACCACCGATCCGCGCCGCCATCGGTGCCACCAGCGGCGACGGCTCTGCCCCACCAGCAGCAGGGAGACCCCTTTCTCGCGCGCAAAGCGTGCGAGTGCCTCGGCGATGTCCTCGCCGCTCAGCTTCACGAACTCCGCCCCCATGCGTTCGGCGAGCTGGATATTGTCCACCAGCTGGCGCTGGCGTGTGGCATTGATGCGGTCCGCGCGTTCGGCGGCGGTCTGCACGTAGACGCAGTACCAGTCCGTATTCAGTCGCCCGGCGATGCGACTGGCTTTGCGCAAGAGCGCCGCCGTCTTGGTGGGATGGCTGGCCATCGCCACCATGATGCGGTCGGCCGCGCGCGTGGCGTGGGCCGGACGTCCCGTTTCCCGGCGTACGATCTCTTCACGCTCGCGATCCACCGAGCTGGCGACTTCGCGCAGCGCCAGCTCGCGCAGCGTCGTGAGGTTCTCTTCGGTGAAGAAATGTTCGAGGGCGGTGGGGACCTTTTCCGGGGCGTAGACCTTGCCGTCGATGAGGCGCTGGCGCAACTCGTCGGCCGGCAGGTCGATGCTCACGACCTGATCCGCGCGCGCGAGCATCCAGTCGGGCACGGTCTCGCGCACCGACACCCCGAGTGTCTGCTCGACCACGCGACTCAGCGACTCCACGTGCTGCACGTTCACGGCGCTGATCACACTCACGCCGGCGTCGAGCAGGGCGAGGACATCCTCCCATCGCTTGGTGTTCGTGACACCGGGCACGTTCGAGTGCGCCAGCTCATCCACGAGGGCGACCTGCGGGCGTCGCGCGATCACGCCTTCGAGATCGAGCTCGTGCAAGGTGACGCCGCGATAGGTGATGGCGCGCAGTGGCACCTGCTCCAGATCGCCCAGCTGCGCGGCCGTGTCGCGGCGTCCGTGCGTTTCGATGGCGGCGATGACCACGTCCACGCCGCGGCGCCGCAGATCATGGCCCTCCTGCAGCATGCGGAAGGTCTTCCCGACGCCGGCCGCGGACCCGACATACACCTTGAGCCGCCCACGGGCGGGTCTCGGCACGAGCGCGAGCAGTTCACGCTCGTGCCCGAGGTCAGGACGGGGCTTCGGCGCCGACATCGCGAGTCAGAAGGTCAGCGCCAGGCTGCTGACGCCAACGGCGTTGGTCCGCACGCGCGCGCTCACGCCACTGGGAAACACGGGATCACGGGCGCTGAGCTGTCGCCACTCCGTCCGCCAGACGGCGCGTGCGTGCAGCCGCACATCGACATTCGCGGAACCACCGGTCAAGCGGATCCCGGCCGGGCCGCCGGTGTTCACGATGACCTGCGCTGGATCGCTGTACCCCTCGACACGTGCACCGAGTCCGACCCGGCTGCTCAGCTCTCGGCGGAGGAGTACGGCGTAGCCGCGCCAGGCATCGGCGCCGGTACCCACCGAGCGGGGTTGCCGGCCATAGTCGAAGGTCGCCGCGAGCGAGGTACGGGGATCGATCGTGACCTTGACGATCCCTTCGTGAAACTGCCGGAGCCGCCCGGGCAGCGAGTCGGGCTGTTCGTTGCCCAGGAAGGTGTCGTAGGTGAGGGTCACGCGAGCGTGGGGCGTCCAATCGGCGCGGAAGGCGACCGCCTTGCTCTGATTCGTTTCGCTGATGTTCTGCCACCCGTTGATGACATGCCCCTGCAGTTGCAGTGACGGGCGCGCCTGCCAGGTCAGCCGCACCCCGCTTTCGTAGTAGGGGCAGTTGTCGGCGATCAGCGACCGCGTGTAGACCGGATTGCCGCGGCTGATCCAGTTCTCCGCCCCAAAGGGCGCGAAGAAGACGCCGGCATCGACCCACACGGTGGGGTGGAGCTGATAGCCCACGTAGGCTTCCTGGATGAACCGGCTCACGTCGGGGCCACTGTTGTTCCCGACGCGCGGTTCGGCGGCGTAGTTCGCCTGCACCGACGTCCCGAACTGGGCGGCGAATCGGCCGCGTACCCGCGGGCCGCTCAGCGTGGCATCGAGGTAGGCGAGGTTGATGTTGAACTCGCTGTGACGCGCCGCCGCCGTGGTGAAGGCGCGGTCGAGGGAACGCGGCCGGTGCGTATCCCACGCGACGTAGCCATCAACAAAGCCGCTGACCTTCACCGAGACGGCGGTATCGGCCGGAACCGTGTCGCGGGCCAGCGTGCGGGTGGTGTCGGCGACACTGGTGAGAATGCAGAGCCAGAGGGCGATCATGGACGTCCCACGCCAAACGCGCTGTCGAGAGCCAGGTTGACCGCGAGCACGTTCACGCGAGGCTCACCGAGCACGCCGAACTGCCGCGGAGTGATATGCGCCGTGATCAGGGCTTTCACGGTTTCCAATGGTACGCGGCGGGCGGTCGCCACGCGCGCCGCCTGCAGCTGGGCGCTGGCCGGCGAGAGGTCGGGGTCGAGCCCCGACGCCGACGCGGTCACGAGATCGGCCGGGACTCGGCCTCGCGTCGCGCCGTCGGCGACCGCGCTGTCCACCCGCGCCGCGATCTGCGCGGCCAGCGTGCTGTCGGTCGGCCCCTTGTTGCTGCCGCTGGACGCGGAGGCGTCGTACCCGCCGCCGGCCGCCGACGGACGCGGATGCAGGTACCCGGCGCCACGGAACGCCTGCCCGATGAGGGCACTGCCCACGCGACGGCCGTTGCGCACCACGAGCGATCCGTTGGCCTGCGCCGGGAAGAGGGTCTGCGCGAGGAGCGTCACGAGCCCCGGGTAGAGCAGGCCAGTAAGCACGGTGAGCACCAGCGTGAGGACCAGCGCCGGGCGCAGGTGAGGGTTGAGGCGAAGTGAGAGGGACATGATCAGACGAGGTGAAGGGCCACGAGGGCCACGTCGAGCAACTTGATGCCGACGAAGGGCACGATCAGTCCGCCCAGCCCATAGATCACGAGGTTGCGGCGGAGGACGACGCCGGCGGCCGCCGGGCGATAGGTCACCCCGCGCAACGCCAGCGGGATGAGCGCCACGATCACCAGCGCGTTGAAGATCACACTCGACAAAATCGCGCTCTCCGGCGAGTGGAGCCGCATGATGTTGAGCGCGGCGAGTGCCGGGAACGCCGCGAGGAACATGGCCGGGATGATCGCGAAGTACTTCGCGACATCATTGGCGATCGAGAAGGTCGTCAGCGCTCCACGGGTCATGAGCAGCTGTTTGCCGATCTCCACGATCTCGATGAGCTTGGTCGGGTTGGAGTCGAGATCGATCATGTTCCCGGCTTCTTTGGCCGCCTGCGTGCCGGTGTTCATCGCCACGCCCACGTCGGCCTGCGCCAGCGCCGGCGCGTCGTTGGTGCCATCTCCCGTCATGGCGACGAGCCGCCCGCCGCTCTGTTCCCGCCGGATGAGCGCCATCTTGTCTTCCGGCTTCGCCTCGGCCAGAAAGTCGTCCACACCGGCTTCGGCGGCGATGGCGGCGGCGGTCAGCGGGTTGTCGCCGGTGATCATCACCGTGCGAATCCCCATCGCCCGCAGGCGATCGAACCGTTCGCGCATGCCGCCCTTCACGACGTCCTTGAGGTAGACGACGCCGAGCGCGCGCGCGCGCGCCTCCACGATCTCCCCGACCACGAGCGGTGTCCCCCCTTCGCGCGCCACGCGCTGCACGAGTTGCTCGAGCTCGGGGGGCACGATCGCGCCGTGCTCCACCAGCCAGCGGGCCACGGCGTCGCCGGCACCTTTGCGCAGCACCACCCCTTCCGCATTCACGCCGCTCATGCGGGTGGCGGCCGAGAACGGCACGAACTCCGACGCGGCCACTTCCTGTCCGCGAATGCCGAATCGCTCCTTGGCGAGCACGACGATGCTGCGCCCCTCGGGTGTCTCATCGGCCAGGCTGGCCAACTGCGCGCGCTCGGCCAACTCCCGCTCCGATACCGTTGGCAGGGGCAGAAACTGCCACGCCTGTCGGTTGCCGAGGGTGATGGTCCCGGTCTTGTCCAGCAACAGCGTATTCACATCGCCGGCAGCCTCCACGGCGCGCCCGCTCATCGCGATGACATTCTGCTGGATAAGGCGATCCATGCCGGCAATGCCGATCGCCGACAGCAGGCCGCCAATCGTGGTCGGGATGAGACACACCAGCAGGGCGACCAGCACCGGCACCGACAGGCGCGTCCCGCTGTACAGCGCGAACGGCTGCAACGTGACCACTGCCAGCAGGAAGACGATCGTGAGCCCGGAGAGCAGGATCGTCAGCGCGATCTCATTCGGGGTCTTCTGGCGCGCGGCGCCTTCGACCAGCGCGATCATGCGATCAATGAACGTCTCGCCCGGATCGGCGCTGATGCGAATGACAAGGTAGTCGCTCAGCACCTTCGTGCCGCCGGTTACGGCCGAGCGATCACCGCCGCTCTCGCGGATGACCGGCGCGCTCTCGCCGGTGATCGCCGATTCGTCCACCGAGGCCACGCCTTCAATGACTTCGCCATCGCTGGGGATGACGTCGCCCGGAAAGCAGACCACGAGATCGCCACGGCGAAGCTGTGGGGCCCCGATCAGCTCAAACTCGCGAATGGAGTATGGCGCGCGGGTCGCGTCGAGCTTCTTGGCCTGCGTATCAGCGCGCGAGGCGCGCAGCGTGTCGGCCTGCGCTTTGCCGCGCCCCTCGGCCATGGCCTCGGCAAAGTTCGCGAAGAGCACCGTGAACCACAGCCAGGCGGCGAGCTGCGCGGTGAACAGCACCGCGCCAGCGCGCTGTATGAGATCCGCGATCAGTACGCACGTGGTAAGCACACTGCCGAGTAGCACCACGAACATGACCGGGTTGCGCACCAGGTGGCGCGGGTCGAGCTTGCGGACCGATTCGCCCAAGGCGCGACGCACGATCGGTCCATCAAAGAGTGGACGGGCGGCGACGCTCATGCGATGACCCTCCCACTCAGCGCCAGGAAATGCTCGACAACGGGGCCGAGTGCGAGTGCGGGAAAGAAGGTGAGGGCGCCCACGATGAGAATGACGCCCAGCAGCAGCACGACGAAGATCGGTCCGGTGACCGGGAACGTGCCGCTGGTGGCCGGTGCCGGTGAGCGCTCGGCGAGAAAGCCGGCCAGCGCTAGCACCGGGACGATGAGCGCAAAGCGACCGAGCAGCATCGCGACGCCGAAGAGCGTGTTGTAGTACGTCGTGGCACCGGTGAGGCCGGCGAATGCGCTGCCATTGTTGGCTGCGGTGGAGGTGAAGGCATAGAGCACCTCCGACAGCCCATGCGGCCCGCGGTTGTTGAGCCCGGCGAGCCCGCTCGGGAGCACCAGTGAGAGCGCGGCGAGTACCAGCACGATGGCCGGGAAGGCGAGGATATAGAGCATCGCCATCTGGATCTCGCGCTGCTGGATGCGCTTGCCGAGATACTCTGGTGTCCGTCCGACCATGAGACCGGCGATGAACACCGTGAGCACGACCATGATGAGCATGCCGTAGAGCCCAGCGCCGACACCGCCGAAGATCAGCTCACCCAACTGCATGTTCACGAGGGGCACGAGGCCACCCAGCGCGGTGAACGAATCGTGCATGGCGTTCACGGCCCCGCAGGACGCGTCGGTGGTCACCACCGCGTACAGCGCGGAGTTCGCGATGCCGAAGCGCACTTCCTTGCCTTCCATGTTGCCGCCGCTATGCCCGGGGAGCACCCCGGCGACATCCACGCCGCGCTGCGCGTGGGCTGGCGTGCCGCGCGCCTCCGCCCAATACGTCACGGCCGTTCCCGCGAGAAAGAGGGCGAACATCGCGCTCCAGATGGCCCAGCCGTGGCGCCGACTGCCCACCATCTCGCCGAACATCCACACCGTGCCGGCGGGGATCAGGAAGATGGCAAACATCGAGAGCCAGTTGCTCCACGGCGTGGGGTTCTCGAAGGGGTGTGCCGCGTTGGCGTTGAAGTAGCCGCCGCCATTCGTACCGATCTGCTTGATCGCTTCCTGGCTGGCGACGGGACCGATCGCAAGGGTTTGCGTGGGGCCCTCGAGCGTCGAGACGGCGACCGGGCCACCGAAGGTCTGGGGCACGCCCTGGTGCACGAAGAGGAGCGCGAACAGCAGCGAGAGCGGCACCAGCAGGTAGAGCGTGGCGCGAGTGACATCGACCCAGAAGTTGCCCACGCGCCCCTTCGCCGACGCACGACGCGCCACGCCGCGCGTCAACGCCACCGCTACCGCCAGCCCCACGGCGGCCGAGACGAAGTTCTGCACGGTGAGCCACGTCATCTGCGAGAAGGTCGACATCGTGCCTTCTCCGGCATAGCTCTGCCAGTTCGTATTGGTCACGAACGACACGGCCGTTTCGAACGCCTGTCGGTCGGGTACGGCCGGCAGCGCCGCGGGATTGAGCGGCAGCCACGCCTGCAGCCGCAGTCCGGCGTACGTCACGACCACCGCCAGCAGCGAGAAGCACAGCAGGCTGGCGGCGTACTGCGTCCAGTGCTGGTCGTGCGCCTCATCAATGCCGGCCACGCGATAGAGCGGCCGCTCCACAAAGGCCAGAGCGCGCAGGCGCCCGGTGAACACGGCCGTGAGGTAGAGCCCCATCGGCTTGGTCACGACCAGCACCGCCGCGGCAAAGAGGGCAATCTGCAACCATCCGTTGGCGCTCATGTCAGAAGCGCTCCGGTCGCAGCAGCGTGTACGTCAGATAGCCCAGCACCAGCACGGCGCAGGCGAGCCCGATCGAATCGGAGAGGCTCACGGCGCCTCCCGGTCGTCTGCGCGCGCCCCGAGGGCGGCGCAGGCGCCTATATAGGCGAAGAGCAGCGCAAAGAGGAGCGCCACCAGCAACAGGTACCACAACTCGGACATGACGCCTTCACGGTGAAAGGACACGTGAAGCGTGCCAGCCCGGTCGTAAAGACCGCACAAACAGCGGCGGCCGTCCGCACAAAGATCGCGTAAAGAGCGCGATCAGCTCACCGGCAGATCGGCCGACGGGACGCGCAGGCAGAACACGCTGCCGCCACCGGGGCGCTCGTGCACCGTGAGCGATCCCCCCTGTGCTTCGGCCAGCCCGCGGGCAATCGCGAGGCCCAGCCCCACGCCCGTTACGTCAGCCGGCGCATCGGGGGCGCGATAGAAGGGCTGAAAGATCCGATCGCGCTCGGCCGCCGAGACGCCGGGCCCGCGGTCCGCCACTTCGAACGCCAGCCAGGCGCCATCGCGTCGCACCGTGAAATCGATGGGGGCGTCGGCCGGGGCGTACTTGAGCGCATTCTCGAGCAGGTTCCCCACGATGCGCAGCGAGTGCCCCAGATCGAAGCGGCCCACGAGCAGCGGGTCGGCCGGGTCGATGCTGGCGCGCAGGTCGCGACCGCCCAGTTGTCCGCTCACGCGCTGCAGGGCGGCGCCCATCAGGTCATCGGCCGTGTTGAGGGCGACATCGAGGGGCACCCCGCCCGCATTCAGCCGCGAGAGGTCGAGCAGATCGGACACGAGCGTGTTGAGCCGCATCGATTCGTCTTCGATCACCACGCCGCGTTCGTCGCCGTCGGTCGCGATATCGTGGGCGAGGCCGCGAATGGTGGTGAGCGGCGTCCGGAGGTCGTGCGAGACGGCGGCGAGGAGCGCGTCCTTGATTCGATCGGCCTCGCGCAGCGCCGCGGCGTGCTCGGCTTCGCCGGCGAGGCGCAGTCGCTCCACACCCAGCGCGGCGTAGTGGGCGAGGGCATCGAGATAGCGCTGGCGGGTGGGATCGAGCGCCACCCCGCGGACATCGGCGAGGCGCAGCACCCCCACGACGGCATCGCGCACGCGCAGCGGATAGAGCGCCTCCCGAATGCGCGGCGCCGCCGGCGCATCGATGTCGAGCCCGAGGGCGCCCTCGCGGGCGGTACGCGTGGTGCCATCGTCCAGACGCCACGCTGCGCGTCCCTCCTGCGCCACCCACTGCACCAGTGCCTCGTGCGCGGCGACCGGCTGCGGGAGTACCTCGCACACCGACACACCCAGCGTTTCGCGAATGACGCGGGCAATGGCCGACAGGGCATCTTCCGCACGTGGCGCGCTGAGCGTATCGGCGCCGAGCGCGGCGAGTCGATCGACCTCCGCGGCCCGCTGTTGCGCCCGCGCCGCCTCGCGTTGCGCGCGCGCCAGCAACTGCGCCGCGACAACGCTGGTGACCAGATACGCCACCAGCACCAGCCAATCGAGCGGATCGGAGACCACCACCGTGTTGTATGGCGGCAAGAAGAGCACGTCGAAGAGAAAGAAGCTCGCCAGCGCAAGCACAATTCCCACCGTGCGGCCGCCGGCCGCGCTCCCGCCCAGCACCACCAGCAGGAACATGAGCGCGACGTGTGCCTTGTCGAGCGCCTCACGCACGCTGTAGAGCAGCGCGGTGACGAGCGCCAGCGCCAGCGCGCCCCCGATCCAGGCCCGCCCACGCATCAGGTCACCCGGGCCCGGCAAAGCGGTAGCCGACGCCGCCTTCGGTCAGAATGAGCACCGGGCGCAGCGGGTCCGGCTCGAGCTTGCGCCGCAGGTGCCCGATATAGACGCGCAGATACTGCTGCGCATCGCCGTAGCCGCGCCCCCAGACCGCATCGAAGAGCTGCTGATGGGTCATCGGGCGACCAGCGTGCGACACCAGCGCCTTGAGCAGTTCCCACTCGGTCTTGGTGAGGTGAATGGCCTCCTGGCCACGCTTCACGACGCGCTGCGCGAGATCGATGACCAGATCGCCCGCCACGAGTGGGGCGTCGCCACCGGGCACCGGCGCCATGCGCGCGCGACGGAGCAGCGCGCGCAGGCGGGCCTGCAGCTCGAGGGTGGAGAAGGGCTTCGTGAGGTAGTCGTCGGCGCCAGCGTCGAGCAACTGCGCCTTCTCGGCTTCGGCGTGCCGCGCCGAGAGAATGAGGAGCGGCGCGGCGCTCCATTTCCGGAGGGCCCGGCACACGCTCAGGCCGTCCTGATCCGGGAGGCCGAGGTCGAGCACGATCAGCGCCGGTCGCTCGCGCTGGGCCAGCTCCAGCCCCGTCCGGGCGTTCGCCGCCTCCAGCACGCGGCCGCCGTCGGACTCCACGGCCGCCCGGACAATGGAGCGAATGGGGGTTTCGTCATCGATGACCAGGATGGTCGCGCCGGACATGCGTGAAGGATACTGCGCCGTCTGCGGTTGGGCCGGCCGCGCGATGGAACAGAACTGGGGAATTTTGTGGAATCTTTGTGCGTCCGAGGCGCCGGCTCGGGAGCGCGGGACGAATCTTTCGATATCGATCGTCCCGTCCGTCCCCGACTCGCATTCATGGCCGTCTCCGTTCGCCAGCTGAAGACGGTGCTCTTCGGCAAACCGCTCGCCTCCGACCGGCTGGACCACGAGCGCCTGAGCAAGACCACCGCGCTCGCGGTGCTGAGTTCTGACGCCATCTCGTCGGTGGCCTACGCGACCGAGCAGATCTTGCTGGTCCTCGCGGTGCTGGGCACGGCCGCGCTCGACCACGTGGTGCCCATCTCGGCAGTGATCGTGGGGCTCCTGGTGCTGGTGGCCGTCTCGTACCGGCAGACGATCTTTGCCTATCCCGGCGGTGGCGGCTCCTATACCGTCGCGAAGGACAACCTGGGCACGGGTCCCGGGCTCGTCGCCGCGGCGGCGCTCCTGACCGACTACATCCTCACCGTATCGGTGTCGATCTCGAGCGGCGTCGCCGCGATCAACTCCGCGTATCCCCAGCTCGCGCCGCATACCGTGCTCCTGTGCAACGCCGCGATCGCGTTGCTCATGCTGGTCAACCTGCGCGGCGTGCGCGAAAGCGGCATGGCGTTCAGCTTGCCCACGTATGTGTTCATCGTCCTGATGCTGCTGATGATCGGCACCGGCGGGTGGCTGGCGTGGCAGGGGCACGGGCAGGCTCCCACGCTGGCGGTGCGCGTGGACCCCGCGTCGGCGCAGCATGCGGCTGGCGGTCCGGTCGGCTTTGCGCTCGTGTTTCTGATGCTGCGGGGTTTTGCCGAAGGGTGCGTGGCCATGACCGGCACCGAAGCGATCTCCAACGGTGTCGGCGCCTTCAAGGCGCCGAGTTCCCGGAATGCGGCCATCACCCTCGGGTGGATGGCGGCGATTCTGGCGACGTTCTTCATCGGCACCAGTCTGTTGGCGAAGCAGTACGGCGTGATGCCGTCGCCCACCGAAACCGTGCTGTCGCAGCTGGCGCGCCACATCTTCGGCAGCGGAGCGCTGTACTTCGCCCTGCAGTACGCCACCTTCGCCGTACTGGTGCTGGCCGCCAACACCGCCTTTGCCGACTTTCCGCGGCTGGCGAGCATTCTGGCGACCGATGGCTACATGCCGCGACAGTTCGCCGCGCGCGGCGACCGACTCGCCTTCTCAAATGGTATCATCGTGCTGGCGGTGCTCGCCGCCGTGCTGGTCACGCTCTTTGCCGGCGACACGAGCGCGCTCATCCCGCTGTATGCGATTGGGGTGTTTGTCTGCTTCAGCCTGTCGCAGGCGGGAATGGTGCGCCACTGGTTCGTAGCGCGCTCAGAGGGGTGGAGCTGGCGCGCGATCCTGAACGGCCTGGGCGCGGTGGCCACGGCACTCGTCGCCGTGATCCAGGTGGTGACAAAGTTCGTGCACGGCGCCTGGGTCGTAGTGCTGATCATTCCGGCCATCATGTGGCTGCTGGCGCGCATTCATCGCCACTACGAGCACTTCGCCAAAGACGTCGCGTTCGGCGGGCAGTCGCCGATGCTCTTTCTGCATCACACCGTGCTGGTGCCCACCAACGCGATCACCAAGGCCACGGATGCGGCGCTGGTGTACGCGACCGCCATTTCCAAAGATGTGCGGGCGGTCTATATCGAGGTCGATCCGGCGGCCACCGAGCGTATGCGTCGCGACTGGGAGGCGTGGGATATCGGCGTCGAGCTCGTCGTCCTGCCGTCGCCGTATCGCTCGGTGCTCAAGCCGTTCACGGCCTATGTGGACGACCTGCGCACCAGCGGCACGACGGATCTGATCACCGTGGTGGTGCCGGAGATCCTCCCCCGGCACTGGTGGGAGCATCTGCTGCACAACAAAACGGCGCTCTACATTCGCACGGCGCTGCTCTTCACGCCGAACGTCGTGGTGACCAACGTCCCATTCCGCGTGGGCCGCCCGACCAGTGCTGAGCTGGTGGGCGCGCCCGCGGCGCTCAGCTGATCACCCGAGCAATGCCGAACGCCGCGCCCGCGGCCAATCCACCGATCACGACCGTCTGGATGGCACTGCGCACCGCCGGTGCGCCGGTGAAGCGCCCCTTCACGTACCCGAAGACCGCCAGCGCCGCGAGCGTCACACCCACCGACGGGATCAGCGCCGCGCTGGCCGTCGGGACCAGCATGTAGGGAGCCAGCGGCACGAACCCGCCCACGATGTACGCCGCGGCAATGGTCAGCGCACTGGTGCGTGCCCGCCTGGGATCGGGCGCCTCGAGCCCGAGTTCGAAGCGCATCATGAAATCCACCCACGCCTCCGGACGTTTGCTCAGAGCGTCCGCCAGGCGCGCGCTGTCCTCGGGTTCGAGACCATACGTTTCGAAGATCTCGCGCACTTCGGCGATTTCATCGGCATGACGCTCCACGATCTCGCGCTGTTCGCGGCGTAACTCGCTCGCGTAATGCTCGGCCTCGCTGCGCGCGGCGAGATAGCCGCCCAACCCCATCGCGATCGATCCGGCCACGATCTCGGCGATCCCCGCCGTGACGACGAGCGTCGAGGCCGTCACCGCGCCGCTGAGACCCGCGGCCAGGGCAAACGGTACCGTCAGGCCGTCGGACATGCCGATGACGGCATCGCGGACGACTTCGGAGGCCTGCGAGTGTTCTTCGACGTGGGCCCCGGGGGGCGCACTGGGCATGGGGATGTGTGACATGCCCCAAGCTAGGGCGCGGCGGGCGCCCTCGCCGTCAGGGTTCGCCGTAGCAGGGAATGGGGGCCGCGCTGCAGCGAACCGCCCGAGGCGACGGCCGTGCCGTCACGGCGAGCTGGCGTCGGCGCGATCGGCGGGCCGCCGGCTGTACAGGTAGCCGGCGAGGCCGCCGACGATGGCGAGCGGCAGTGCCAGCAGCAGTGGCACTGCGCCGCAGAAGTTGCTGGTCGGCCAGAGCCACTCGCACGAGATCACGCCACTGAGTGCGCCGAGCACGATCGGCGCGCCGGCTCTCCTAGTGTGCGCTCGGATCGACAGGCCCGCTAGACGGTCCCTTCCTCCAGCAACCGTCTGCATTGCCGATGTGTCTCTCGACCCGTAACGTGGTCCATGCCCATTCCTGGTCCGGCTGTTCTTTCCGTTCCGCGCGCCGCCCTCGCCGCGGTCGCGCTCCTTCTGGCGGCGTGCGCGAAGCCAGCGGTGACCAATCGGGCGGATGCCTCCGCGGCGCAGCCACCGCTGCCGCGCGCGCTGTGGATCGACGCGACCGATGCCCTGCTCGCGCCCACGGCCGAATGGACGAACAAGGTCGAGCTGGCGGATCTCAATGGCGACGGGCGCCTCGATCTGCTGTTCGCCAACGGCGGGGATTACTCGACGCCGGGGACGCCGGAGCCCACGCGCGCGTTCCTCAACGCCGGACCCGGAAAGCCGTTCGTGGAGCGGACCACGCAGTTCTTTGGCACGACCCCGTCGCTGGCGCGCGTCGTCAAGGCACGTGACTTCAATGGGGACGGTCGCGTGGATGTGTTTGTCGGGACGACGTATCAGACGCAGAGTCGTCTGTTTCTCGCAGATGGCGCCGGCGCATTCGTCGAACGGACCGCGACGCATCTCCCCGCGCTGACCCTCAGCGTCGGCGACGCGGAAGCCGGTGACGTGGACGGTGACGGTGATCTCGATCTGGTCCTCGCCGACTGGGGATCGGGGAACAACATGACCAACGCCGGCGGTCGGGTGCATCTGTGGCTCAACGATGGCGCGGGGCACTTCACGGATGGCACCGTCGGCCGACTGCCCGATGAACTCGTACGGTTCTCGTGGGATCTGGAGCTCGTCGATGTTGACAACGACTTCGATCTCGACGTGCTCGTGTCGTGCAAGCGCTGCGGCGGCGGGTCGCTCTATCGCAACGATGGGGCGGGGCACTTCACGGCCGATCCGCGCGCACTGCCGCAGTACACGAACAACTACGACTACGAGGCGATGGACCTGAACGGCGACGGCTTCCTCGATCTCGTCACGATCAACGATGGCGAGATCGTGGGCGGCGATGCGTCCAGTCGCCGCGAGCATGTGCTGCGCAACGACGGCAAGGGCCGCTTTCTCGACGCGACCGACAGCTGGTGGCCCACGAGCGCGAACATCGGTGAGGACGACAACGTCGTGGCGTTCCTCGACGTCGACTCGGACGGGGATGCCGACTTCGTGATCGGCTCGTTGAGTGGACCGGATCGGCTGCTGCTCAACGACGGCACCGGCCATCTCCGGCTGGCCAGCGAGGTGTTCGTCGGCGACAATACGCCGGGTACGCTCGGGCTCGCCTTGGGCGACCTGGACGGCGACGGGCGCCTGGATGTCGTGCAGGGGCAGGGCGAAGTGAAGGGGGCCGAGCGTGAGCGGATCTTCCTCGGCCGCGGCCTCGCGCCCGATGTGGCGCCGCCCGTCGTCGGCCCCATCACGCGGGCGCCCTCAGGCACCGGCGTGCTTGTGCGGGCACGGGTGCACGACCGGAAGGGGCCCACCCTACCCACCGAATGGCGCCGGGTCGAGATACGCTATACCACCGGCTCCGGCGCGGGCGCAACGCCGCTCAGTTGGTACGGGGAGTATTTGTGGCGTGCACTGGTGCCGGGCACGGCCGCCGACCTGCGCGTGTGTGCGGTGGATGCCGCCGGCAACGAGACCTGCCGCGCCGTACCGAACACTCCCTGAGCAGTGACGCACGGGGGACCATCCGTGCCCCGTGTATTTGACAAGCCATGCGCAGAACGGGTATTTAGCCTCGTGCCTTGTGTCGGTGCTGACCGAGGTCCTCCCTGTTCTGGACGTTGCAATGAAGCCCTTCCGCTCGCTCGTCACGTCGCTGGTCACGATCGTCGTTACCACCGCGAGCCCGATGGCGGCGCAGTCGCCCGATGAGTTCTTCGAATCACGGGTTCGGCCCATTCTGGCCAGGCAGTGCGCGGAATGTCATTCCGAAGGGCGCGCGCGCGGCCGCCTGAAGGTCACGTCGCGGGCGGATCTGCTGGCGGGCGGGAAGTCGGGGCCAGCCATCGTGCCGGGGAACGCTGGCGCGAGTTTGCTCATCAAGGTCATCCGGCACGAGATCCCGAAGCTGGAGATGCCGCGGGACGGCGCGCCGCTGTCGGCCAAGGACATCGAGGGACTCGTCCAGTGGGTTCACATGGGCGCGCCGTGGCCGGAGTCCGCGCCCACGATCGTGCTGGCGAGTTCGGTTATCGCCACCGGTGACGGCGGCATGACGCCCGGCGCGCGGCTCTTCGTCACGAAGGTGCGTCCGGTGCTCGAGCAGAAGTGCTTCGCGTGCCACACCAACGAGGAGCGCGGCGGCCTGCGGCTCGATTCGCGCGAGCGTCTCCTCAAGGGCGGAAGCCGTGGGCCGGCCGTCATTCCCGGTAATCCGGAACAGAGCCTGCTGATCGCCGCGTTGCGCCACGAACGCGAGAACCTCCGCATGCCGCGCAATGCGGCCAAGCTGTCGGACGCGGAGATTCAGGGCTTCGTCGAGTGGATTCAGGCGGGAGCCGAATGGGCAAATGCAGAGGCGCCCGCGGCCATCCCGCGTCGCGTCATCAGCAAGGCCGATCGCGAGTTCTGGTCGTTCAGTCCGCACCCGGTGATCACGGTCCCCACGCCAAAGAATACCACGTGGGCGAAGTCGGAGATCGATCACTTTGTGCTGGCCAGTCTCGAGCAGCGCGGCCTGTCTCCGTCGCGCGCCGCCGACAAACGCACACTCATCCGCCGCGCCACGTTCGATCTCATCGGCCTTCCGCCGAGCAAGAAGGAGATCGACGCGTTTCTGGCCGACACCAGCGCCAAGGCCTTCGAGAAGGTGGTGGACCGCCTCCTCGCCTCCGAGCACTACGGCGAGAAGTGGGGGCGGCATTGGCTCGATGTCACCCGCTACGGCGAAGATGATACCCGCGGTCTGGCGCAGGATGGCTCGGGGCGCGAGCGGTATCCGATGGCCCATCTCTACCGCGACTGGATCGTCGACGCCTTCAACGCCGACATGCCGTACGACACGATCGTCATGGCCCATCTGGCCGCAGACCTCATGCCGGCGAATCGCCGCAAGGATCTGCTGCCGGCGCTCGGCTTTCTGGGACAGGGGCCGTGGTACTACGATCTCGCGGATCCGCCGGTCGCGCGCGCCGATGAGCGCCACGATCGCGTGGACGTGACGACGCGCGGGTTCCTCGGCCTCACGGTGGGCTGCGCGCGCTGCCACGACCACAAGTACGACCCGATCGGCACGCACGACTACTACGCACTCGCGGGCATCTTCAACAACGCCAACTATCACGAGTATCCGATCGCGGACTCGGTGCGCGCGGAGAAGTACAAGAAGGACAAGGAGTTCATCAAGAAGTTCGGTGAGAGCATGGCCGAGTACATGCGCACCGAGTCCGATCAGCTCGCCCGCGTGCTGACGCTTCAGGCGTCCAAGTACATGATGGCGGCGTGGCGGGTGACGGGCCACGAGCAGTTCCCCAAGGAGCGCGCGGCGCTCGAGGCCCGGCTGGACCTCGAGACGCTGGAACGCTGGATCGACTTCCTGAACGATCCGCCCAAGCACTACCCGTTCCTGACCGACTGGCAGGCGATGATCGCGACGCCGGTCGGGACCACGGACGAGGCCAAGGCGGAGGCGAAGAAGAAGGCGCAGGGATTGGCCGATGCGTTCCAGCGCCTGCTCATCGACGTGACGCTCGAGCAGAAGAAGCTGGAGGAGAAGAACAAGAAGATCATTGCCAAGGGCACGCCGCTGGACGAGGTGAAGTCCATCCCGATGCCCAACGGCTTCGAGAGCTTCTTCGATCAGCATCAGCTGGAACTGGCGACGATGGACCGTGCGCGGTTCAACCTGTACCTCGACGTCTTTGTCTTTGACCTCGACAACGAGCTCGACACGTTCTTCCCGAAGCCGGCGCTCCTGCGCTTTTCGGGATGGGGGCTGGAACGCCAGCTCAGTCGCGTCGCCGCCGATCATCTCAATGCGATGCGCGAGGAGTCCAAGCGCCTCGAGAAGGAGCTGCCGAACATTCCGTTCGTCATGGGCGTGGAGGACAAGCCGAAGGAATCGCTGGAGGACATCGCGCTCCACATTCGCGGCAGCCCGCTCAACCTCGGCGAGCGCGTGCCCCGCGGCTTCCTCCATGTGCTGCAGCCGGGGACGCCGACGGTCTATCGCGAAGGCAGCGGACGGCTGCAGCTGGCGCAGGATATCGCGAACCACCCGCTGGCCGCACGCGTCATCGTGAACCGCGTGTGGGGCTGGCACATGGGCGCCGGGATCGTGCGCACGCCCAGCAACTTCGGTTTCGCCGGCGCGCGGCCGACGCACCCCGAGCTGCTGGAGTATCTGGCCGCGCGCTTCGTGGCGAACGGGCGGTCCATCAAGAAGCTGCACCGCGACATCATGCTCTCCGCGGTCTATCAGCAGGTCACCGACAACGACGCCAAGTCGGCGGCGATCGACCCGGAGAATCAGTATCTCTGGCGCTTCAACCGTCAGCGGTTGAGCGCCGAAGGCGTCCGTGATGCGCTGCTGGCGGTCTCGGGTCAGCTCGTTGACTCGATTGGCGGCCCCTCGCAGGATCTCGACGACGAGAAGAACAATCGTCGGACGCTGTACGGCACAGTGAGCCGGTTTCAGCCCAACATCTTCCTGCAGACGTTCGACTTTCCGAGCCCGAGTCTGAGTGCGGAGCGACGGTTCGCCACGAACGTGCCGCTGCAGAGTCTGTACTTCATGAATTCGCCGTTCGTCCTGCGCCAAGCGCAGGCGCTCGTGCGACGGCTTACCGATTCGGCCAGTGCGCCGGGGGCGGCAGCGGCCGCCGGTGCCGCGGCGTCGGCGCCGCCCCGTCGCACCGCGCTCAAGACGATCGTCCCCCCGGTTGCGGATACCGCCAAGGATTCTGCCGGCCCGCCGCCGCCCAAGCGCTTCGACGATCGCGCCATGATCAAGGCCGCGTATCCGCTGCTGTACGGACGCGACGCCACCGACGAGGAGATCACGCTCGGGCTGGCGTTCCTCGCCAATCAGCGGACGACGCTGCTGGCCAGCGAAACCGCGAAGGCGGCGGCCGAGGCCACGAAGGCGGCGGCCAGCGCGTCGCCGGCCGCGAAGGTCGCAGCGCCCAAGGCCGCACCCGCCGACAGCAGCAGCGCGCAGGCAAAGCAGGAGCTGCTTGCACGCCGGGTCTCCATGAAGGCGTGGACGCAGTACGCACGCGCGCTGTTCAGCGCGACAGAGTTTCGGTTCATCGACTGACAGGCGCATTCCAGGAGCACGGATGTCACACGGACACGGCGGGCACGACGACGGCTGCGGCATCATCCATTGCCAGCCCCGCACGCGGCGCGAAGCGCTCAAGACGATGGGGGCCGGATTCGGCATGATGGCGTTCGCGCAGATGATCGGCGCGTCGATGGCCCAGGCGTCGACCTCGGTGCTGTCGGCGATGGGAGAGCGGGTACTCGTCCCGCACTTCGCGCCGCGCGCCAAGCACGTGATCTTCCTGTTCATGAATGGCGGGGTGTCGCAGGTCGACACCTTCGATCCCAAGCCGGAGCTGGACAAGTACGACGGCAAGCCGATCCCGAACGCCATCAAGACCGAGCGGAAAACGGGATCGCTCATGAAGTCGCCCTTCAAGTTCTCGCGCTACGGGAAGTCGGGGCTCGAAGTCAGCGAGCTCTTTCCCGAGGTCGGCTCCATCGCCGACGACATCTGCGTGATTCGCTCGATGCACACCGACATCCCGAATCATGAGCCGTCGCTGCTCATGATGAATACCGGGCACATTCAGCCCGGTCGGCCGTCAATGGGCGCCTGGCTCACCTACGGGCTCGGGACCGAGAACAAGAACCTTCCGGGGTTTGTCGTGCTGTGCCCGGAGCAGCCGACGGTGGTGGGGCCGCCGCTCTGGAGCAACGGCTTCCTGCCCGCGATGCATCAGGGCACGTTCATCGCCGACAAGGCCCCACGCCTGGCCGATGACTTCGACCCGTACGAGCTGATCCCAAACATTCACTCCGACTCCACCTCGCTCGACGACCAGCGCCGCGAGGTAGATCTGGTGGAGAAGCTGAACCGGGCCCGCATGAATCGCCTTGGGCAACATGACGAGGAGCTCGAAGGTGCGATCAAGGCGATGGAGACCGCCTATCGCATGCAGACCGAAGCGCCGGACGTATTCGACATCCGCAAGGAGAGCGAGGCCACCCAGAAACTCTACGGCCCCGGCAGCACCGCGCGCGGCTGTCTGATGGCCGTGCGTCTCGTGCAGAAGGGCGTGCGTATGGTCCAGGTGTACTATGCCAAGGGCGATCCGTGGGACCATCACGACGACATCACGAAGCATCGCATCAACGCCCGCAACTCCGACCGGGCGTTCGCGGCGGTGGTGAAGGACCTCAAGTCACGCGGGTTGCTGGATGAGACGCTGGTGGTCTGCGGGACCGAGTTCGGTCGCACGCCGGTACTCGAAACCGGCGGTGGCGGCGCGGGCGGTCGGGTTACGAACGGACGTGACCACAACCCGTTCGGCTTCAGTGTCTGGCTGGCGGGTGGCGGTGTGAAGGGCGGCACCACGTATGGCCGCACCGACGATTTCGGCTTCAAGGCGATCGAGAATCCGGTGCACATTCACGACCTGCACGCGACCATCTTGCACCTGCTCGGCATCAACCACGAGAAGCTGACGTACAACTACAGCGGTCGCGACTTCCGGCTGACCGACGTGGCGGGGAAGGTCATTCACGACATCATCGCCTAGGGGGTCTGCATGAACCGGTGGATGCGGATGGGGGCGCGCTCGGCCTGGGCGGCGTTGTTCGCCCTCCAGGCCTCCCCGGCATCAGCGCAGCCGCGTGCGGCCGTTGACTTCATCGCCGCGATCGAAGGGTCGCAAACGGGAACGGACAGCCTCAGCCGGATGACGGTTGCCGAGCTGCTGCGCACGTTCAAGGTCCCGGGCCTAAGCGTCGCCGTGATTCGCGACTCGCGTATTCACTGGGCGAAGGGATACGGAACGGCGGACGCCGAGACCGGGGCGCCGGTTGACACCGGGACGCTCTTTCAGGCCGCGTCCATCAGCAAGACGTTCAATGCCATGGCCGTGCTGAAGGCCGCGCAGGATGGGCTCTTCGGCCTGGACGACGACATCAACACGATTCTGAAGTCGTGGCATCTCAACGGCGGCGACTTCACGCGCCGGCAGCCCGTTACGCCTCGCACGCTGGCGAGCCATGTGTCCGGACTGGGCGATGCGTTTGGGTATCCCGGTTATACCCCCGGTGCGACGCTCCCGACGATGGTGCAGCTGCTCGACGGAACTAGTCCCTCGATCACCGGCCCGCTCTTCATGGAGCGCGAACCGTGGACCGCCTTCGAGTACTCCGGTGGTGGCGTGACGCTGCTGCAGTTGGCGCTCATCGATGCGCGGAAGCGGCCCTATGCCGATCTCCTCACGCAGACCATTCTCACGCCGATCGGGCTGACCCGGAGCACCTTCGAGCAACCACTCTCCGCGACGAACGACCGGAACGCTGCCCGCGCCCACGACCGATTCGGCAAGGGTCGCGGTCCCAAGTGGCACGTGTACCCGGAACTCGCTGCGGCCGGTCTCTGGACCACGCCCTCCGATCTCGCGCGCTTTGCGATCGAGGTCGAGCGCTCGGCGAAGGGGAAGTCCAACCGGGTACTGTCGCCGGCCATGGCGCGGGAGATGCTGACGCCGGTTGGTGTCGGTGCGTATGCTGTCGGGTTCTCGCTCTCGAAGCAGGGAGAAGGCTGGTACTTCAGCCACGGTGGTTCCAATTGGGGCTTTCAGTCCAACCTCATCATGCACACGGTCAAGGGCTACGGGGTCGCCCTTATGACCAACGGCGATAATGGTGGTCCGCTGATGAATGAGATTCTGCGTCGTGTGCGTCGCGCCTACGCGTGGGACAGCGAGGCGGCACCGGTGCCGCGCGGCTACTACCCGGCGATCACGACGCCGCGGGTAACGCTCACGTCGGACGTTCTGGAGCGCTACGCGGGTCAATATGCGGATGCCGCACTCGATGTCACCGTTCGGCTCGACACCGGTGTCCTGCAGCTGAATGCGGGCGGCGGGTGGAGCCCACTCGAACCCCTGTCGGAGACAGAGTTCGTTCTGGGCGGCAACACGCGTGTGCGCTTTCAGCTCACGGCGGCCAATGGGGTGACCGGCGTCAGGGTGCAGGTGTCGGGACGCGACGTCCTGCTCACGCGGAAGTCGACGCGCGAGTAATTGCGCGGTGGTTGGTCGGTTGGCATGATGCGCGTCATCATGCCGACGGCAGTGTCATGCGCATGAGGTCCCAGTATCGGACCGGCATCAGTCGCACGAGCAGGGAGAGCACCTTGGCATCCGTCCCGACGAGGATGCGCTGCTGCCGACGTTCAATGCCGCGGGCGATGATCTCGCCCGCCTCGTTCGGTGGCATGCGCAGGAACTTCCGGAACTGAGCGCGTCGCCGCTGGACTTCAGCCGGGTCGATGTCGCGCGGCGCCCGGGCGCGTTCGGAAATGTTCGTACGCACGCCACCCGGATGGACGACCGTCACGCCCACGGTGGAGCCGACGAGCTCGTGGCGGAGCGCTTCGGTGAAGCCGCGCACCGCGAACTTGCTGGCCGCATACGCCACCTGTTCGGCAGGCGCCACGAGACCGAAGACGCTGGAGAGGTTCACCAGCCGCGCATCATCGCTTGCGCGCAAGAGCGGGAGAAAGGCCCGCGTGAGTCGCACCACGGCGCCGAAGTTGATCTCCATCAACCAGTCGAAGTCATCGGCGGCCACCTGCTCGAAGGTGCCGCCCAGTGCGACGCCCGCATTGTTCACGAGCACGTCGACCTGTCCGTGTGCGCTCAGCACGGTCGCCGGCAGCGCCGCTACCGCGGCCCGATCGGCCACATCGAGTACGTGCGAGGAGACGCGGAGCCCGGTCGGCAGCTGCGAGACCGTCTCGGCGAGGCCGCTGGCATCCATATCGGCGAGCGCGAGATGACAGCCGCGGCGCGCGAGGGCCAGCGCGAGGCCGCGGCCGATGCCGCTCCCCGCGCCGGTGATGACCGCCGTGCGATTGGCGAGGCGCATCATGTCAGGCATAAACAGTCCGCTATGGAACGGTTGGGGAGTGCGACCGCGTCGGATCGCCCGCTGGCAGCGCCCGCACCAGGAGGCGTCGGGCCGCCCACTGGGCATGCTCCCGCACCACCGCCTGCTCGTGATGCTGCATGGCCGTCAGCACGGGCAGATCCTCCTCGGTGCCGATGTTGCCTAGCACCACACAGGCGTTGCGCTGCAGCATCCAGAGCTTGGCGCGCTTGACGGCACTGCCACGGAACGCGGTGGCGTACTCGGCGGGCCCCATCATGCACAGCTCACGCGCCAGCGCACGCACTCCGTCGCGGTCGGTCGCCTCGGCGAAGAGCTCGCGCGGCGCGAACTCGTCGAAGCTCGGCGTGCGGCTGAAGCGCTGGTTCCAGGGGCACACATCGTTGCAGGAGTGTCCACACACCCGTATTGCGGTTCAGTTGTTGACTGGGGCTGCAACCTTAAAGAAATCAAAGGCTTAGGTGAGGGTGTCGACCCGTCGGCACCTCGGTCGAAGCGGGGGCAGGACCGTGTCTCCCATTATCTCGATCGCTGATCCAAGGCTTAGGTGAGGGTGTCGACCCGTCGGCACCTCGGTCGAAGCGGGGGCAGGACCGTGTCTCCCATTGTCTCGATCGCTGATCCAAGGAACGGGAGCCTGCGCGCTTAGTGGCCAAGGCGCGAAACAGTTCGATGTACTCGGCATGCTGACTCTTAAGAACCGAAGCGCGAACTCCCGCGGCGGACCGCCGTACAAGCACGGGCGCGACTGGACGCGGCAATCCCACGCGAGGCCCTTAGGGAGTCGGGATTATCGCACGGAGGTCATTACAGGCATCTCGACACACCCGTAGTGCCGAAATGTTGGCGAAAAAACGGCGTGGAGCGCGCCGGGTGGGCGACATTGCTCCTTCCGACTTTGCAGACAGCGCCCGCTTCCTTGCCAATCGGCACCTCTGACCGATCCACAGGTCACTTCGCCGAACGTAGCCCTTCGGCGTCCAAGCCGAGTTCTTGACGTAACGGCCAACACCGTCACCAAATACACCACCGTAAACTCTTCGCTGGAGCTACTAGCCGAACCTGGGTTTATAACAGCTTACCCGCTAATAACTTACGGGTACTGTCAGGCCGTCTCTGTAGTTTGCTAGAATATGGGACTAACTGCGCGATGCACGAAGCGCACGAGAGATTCGCCCAAGCGTTCCTGAATTAGAGACTCTGCACTCCCACACCCGGAGAACAGTCCAGCCCGCAGCTCGAAGCTCGTTGTTTACTCGCCGGTCGCGTCGGCGGTTGCTCTCGACCTTTGCCGCCCAGAACTCCGCGTTCTTTCTGGGTTTGGCATAGCATCGAGGACAACCGTGCCAGAAGCAGCCGTCTACAAAAACAGCCAACTTTGCCTTTCTCCAAGTAAAGTCGGGGGTTCCAGCAAGTGGAGCGTGTCTTCGCCACCCCTTTAGGGCGGGAACCCTACGCAATAGCTCCGCCAGCTTCATCTCGGTAGAACGATTACCTCTCGACTTTATGGCGCTCATAATCCGCGATCTTGCGGAGCTTGGAGGCGAAACGATCCCGCGATTCTTGGTGTCTTGTCCCACGGTGTCCTCCTCAGTGCACGCTTCAACAGACTCGTAACCGAATGCAACCTGGCAAGCAGCTAAACGTGGTCGACCTCTTCTCGGGGTGTGGAGGCCTTTCGCTAGGCCTTCACCAGGCGGGATTTAGGACCATCCTGTTCTCAGAGATCAACCGAGATGCTGCGGACACCTTCGAGGAGAATCTTGGAGGAGTTGACGTTGAACGAGTCGGAGGGATCGAGGAGTTGTCTGATGCTCGCCTAACTGCCTTGAAGAAGGGCTGGAAGAAGCGAGACATTGAAGTGGATATCGTGGCGGGCGGACCGCCGTGTCAGGGCTTTTCAGGAATCGGACATCGCCGGAGCTACAGCGTTCAGAAGGAGCAGATCCCGTCCAACCATCTCTTCCGAGAGATGGTGCGCGTGGTTTCCTCTATTCGCCCGAAGTTCTTCATCTTTGAAAATGTTCGTGGTCTACTCTCAGGTCGCTGGACGCAAGAAGGGCGCAAGGGTGAGATCTGGGATGAGGTTCGTCACACTTTCGAGAGAATTCCTGGCTACGAGGTCGGGTGGCAGCTCGTGCAAGCCAAGAGCTTCGGCATTCCGCAGAATCGTCCGCGAATTCTTCTAGTCGGCGCTCGGAAGGACCTGAAGCTTCCGATCGCGACAAGCGTGCGGGATAACCTCACGGATAATCCCCGCGGACTTATCCCTCAGCGTGCGATACCTGCGCCGGATCTCGTGGATGTCCTCGATGATCTTGTAGACAAGGACTACTTGTCTCAGGGTAAGACGGAACGCTACCTGCGAGAGCCCCAGACGAACTACCAGCGAATGATGCGCACTAAGCCGGACGGAAGCTTGATGCGCGCAGGCGATGAGCTGCTGGAGCAAGACTACGCTAAGCACTCCGCGCGTGTTGTCGAAAAGTTCCAGTACATGATTGACAATCGTGGAGCGATTTCAGACAAGCACAAAACGAAGAAATTCGCCCAACGATGGCTGCCTCCCCGTTGGACGTCAGTGGGGCCGACAATCACGGCCACTTCGCTCCCTGATGATTTCGTTCACTACTCGCAGCCTAGAATTCTTACCGTCCGTGAGTGGGCGCGCCTTCAGGCTTTTCCCGACTGGTACAAGTTTAGGGGGCCCCGCACGACTGGTGGTCACCGGCGTGCCGGAATCCCAGATCTAGACATGTGGGAGCGCGAGGTGCCGAGGTACACTCAAATCGGTAATGCAGTGCCAGTGGGGCTCGCGCGGGAGCTCGGGTTGCACTTGCGTGCACTGTTGGAAGGACACAATCCGACTGCGCTATAGCGATGTCCTTGGAAGTTTCTCTCTTTCGCTCCGCGCGAGATCCCAAACCGCATCAACTAGGTTCAGGCGAATGTCCATTCTCTGTGAAAACGCTCGAGCTTGGGTAATCGACGCCCTCTTTGCGCGTTCGAAGAAGGGAACTCCATCTGACTTTGAATTTGCCTGGTTGGATTGGGCCCCGAAAATCAATCATGAGCTGGGCGATACTCCGACTGCTGACAGCGTTTTCGCGTTGAGCGGCCACCTACGCGACGTTTTTCTGAGTCGAAGGGCCGGCGAGCGCGGTCAAGACGCCGTTGCGAATGCAGGAAACAACTGGGAGTCGCTCGTCTGCTGGTACCTGAACCTGGCGTTGATCGGATCGGACGCTGTTGTCTTCAAGCGGGCGATGGCGCCTAAGTCCATTCAGAACGCCGTTACGATCATTTATGAATCAGTAACGGCAAACTCAGAGTCTGATCTAGTTGCAGTCTCGTTTCCTGATGGGCACGAGGTGCTCAATAACGCGCTGACAGTCTCGTCCTCGCTTGATGCTCAACTTGATTTTGCGTGTTCTCAGTTGATCTCAAAGACGTCTTTAGCGGTGATTCAGTGTAAGACCAACTGGAACGAGAATGCGCAAATCCCAATGCTCTGGGACATCGTCTATCACTCCAAGGTGCCAGACCTGTCTGTCTCGGTGGGAGTGAAGGGGTACCATCCTCAGTCATTCAAGCGATTTAGCTACGCTTTCGCGACGGTGCCCACAAACAAAACCAAGTACAATCCCAAGCGACTAGAATGCCTTCGAGCCTCTCGGGTTACGGGCGGGAACTACTGGGGTAAAGCGAGCGAGAGCGGCGTCGCGCTACAGCTGAGCGAATTTTTTAGCAAGAATGGCATCGGTGCACGCGCAGGTACTGGGCTGCGCGAAGCGCTTGCAGCTGAAGCTGCCAACCTGCGTACTGATCGGCATCGTGCCTTCAGGCTGGCGAGTCTATCTCCGGAGTCGATGAATCGTATCCGCGCGCATGAGGCGGAGATCATTGAGCTTCGCAACAGGGCTAAGGCTTTACGAGAACAGCGCCGCGCCGCTCAGGCGGCGGGCGGCACCGGTGCGATGCGTGGGGGGGCAAGAAAGAAATCGAGGCCGGCCGAGGCGAAAACAATGCTCTCAAAGGCGACGGATCTCTTCTCAGCCGACTGAAAGTCGAACGAAAGCGAATGTGGGATCCTGGCAGTCCGGGATACGGCTACTTCGCCGCCTTCGTGCAAACGAATCTCCAAGCGCCTGACCCGTGAAGATTATCCCCACCTCTCCAAGTGTAGGACTCACCTGGACCGAGCAGCACGTGTTTCAACTGCTGCAGGCGACCGATTGGGCAAAAGACACAGTCGCGCTGTCGTCCGTCAACCTGTCCGAGAATGAGCGCAAGAGATGGGGAGAGATCGACTTTGTGGTGCTCAGCCCGTTTGGGCTGATTGCCATTGAAGTCAAAGGAGGCGCGGTCTCGTGTCACGACGGAGAATGGCAATATCGCTCAGACCGAGGAACTATACGTCGCAAGGAAAGTCCGTTTGCTCAGGCAAGCGGTGGGTTCTTTGCTCTCGAGGGACTCCTGGCACGAGACGCGTCGCTTGGACTATCCAAGCCTGTGCTTGGTGGTTTTTGCGTCATCCTTGCGAGCATGCGTCGAAAGGATCTAGAAGGAATTGTCGGTGGTCCAGAGATGCCGGCAGAGCTCACGGGCAGCTGTGAGGACCTCGAGAATTCTCGATCGCTGGTGGCATTTCTGAATCGTGTGGTGCGTTACTGGCAGAAGCACAGTAGCGCCAAGGGCGACTGGAGCAGTACGACAATTCAAAGCGTAGTGCGCCGACTTCGGCCTGAGTTCGACCGCGCAGTTCCTCTTTCGCTTCGTTTGCGAGCGACGCGCGAAGAGCGTGTTCAGCTCACGGAGGAACAGTACGAGCTTCTCGATCAGCTAAGCACTGAGCCTCGACTCCTCGTCACCGGAGGTGCCGGGTGCGGAAAGACCTTTCTTGCCATCGAGTTCGCGCGCCGCGAAGCCACTTGTGGGCGCAGGGTGCTCTTCGTGTGCGGCGCGGAAGCCCTTGCTCAATACCTAAGCGTGACGGCTGGACTACCTGAGAACGTTGAGGTTGTGGCCGCGAGCTCACTCATTGACCGGAAGGGAAAGCCGATCGCAGATGTTCTGGTTGTCGATGAGGGGCAGCAGATCACCAACGTTGATTACGCCCTAGCGCTCGATACGTGCGTTGCGGGTGGACTGTCCTCCGGACGCTGGTGCTGGTTTGGCGACTATAAGAGTCAAATATCAATCAAGGCGCCCGTTGATAAGTCGGTTCTAGATGAGCTCCGTCGATGGGCATTGCCGCAACAAATATTTCAGAACTGCCGAAACACTCCTCAGCTCTTGGCTGCTGCGGAAACCCTGTCTGGGATTCGCATCGGCACTGCGAGGGTGCGCGGAGCTGGTCCGCAGCTAGGATGGGCAGTCGCTCATCGAAGGTCTGATGTAGCCGCCGCCGCTGCCGCGCAGCTATCAAGCTGGATAATCGCTGAGACGCCTCCGGACGAGATTGTACTGCTATACGCTAGTGAAGCGGGAAGGAGCGACGCGATTGCATGTTCACGCAAGGCTGCTCTCGAACCGGCTCCTTGGGGCTCTTCCTTCGCGATGGCGAAGCGTGGGCGATCGGTTGCCCTTGCCGCGATCGATGAGTTCAGAGGTCTCGAGAGTGAGTACGTACAGATTTTCGGATTGGATGATGTTTTGTCTGACGAAGAGTTGCGTGGACTGGCATATCTCGCAGTCACGCGTGCAACGTTTGCAGGTGTGATCGCCTGTACTACCGGTATAAAAACGCGAATGCTGGCGCTTGCCGTATCAGGCGTGTCCTAGAGAGCCATTACTCAATTAGTCTTGCCTCAAGGCCTGCGCGATCGTAAACCCGTGGTGTGGGTGCGCGTTTGACTGATGACTGTCTTCCGCGTACAATCGAGCTAATTGTTAACGCTCGGGCACACCCTGCCTGAACGCTGGCTCAAATCCGCTCTATGTTTGCTGCTTGCCTCCGGGGCCCTTATGACCGCATCTGACGGACGCGCTTCTATTGTCTCATTTCTCTCGAGTCGGCTTGTTGGGCCGCGCTCGGGAGCGACGGAGGTCGTCGAGGGACGCATCTGGCTACAGTACATGATGGGGATTCTTTTCGGGCAAGGCGGTTCTATAGATGGAGCCGCTGATCAAGTCGCCGCCGGCGTTGATCTTCCGTCGCCGCAGGCAACGGGAAGGAAGGAAGACGACGGTGGCGCAGACGACTGGTTATCTCTTGCGGACGAGACGCTGCCTAGCGCCGTCGGTATCAGTTTCGTAGTCGATGCAGGTGTTACAGTCTCGTGCACAGTCAACGGCGCACGATATGAGCAGATCCCCGCAGAGAGTCCAGAGCCCGCAAGGGGCCGGTCGCAGGAGAGATGGCAACGGATCCCGCTGGCGGATGGAAGTGGCCATGTTGTCGAATTGTCGCAAGGAAGCCCAACCGCAGTGATCTTTGATGGGCGCGCTGTGGTCACGTCGCGGTGGCGCACACTCCGAGACAAGCGGCTCGTTACGGTCTCTCTAGTCAATCAGCAACGGCAGCGATCGGCGTTGGACACGGAGCGCGCGCTGTTTCAGGTTGCTCTCTCGTGTAGCCCGAGCTCGGGTACCGTGCACCCGTATCCGCTGCCGGCTAAGGCTTCAGACGCTCTGCGAGAGGAGCAGTTTCTCTATCGCGCGTCCGTTCCATTCGCACGTGGCCATGGGGTCTCGGGCGACTGGAAGCTAGAGGGGGGGCGCTGTACCGAGGTGTCGATCAACTTCCTCCCCTCGACTGACGTACCACTCGCAACATTCACGCTGCCAGCGTCCGCGGCTATCGACCCATCGGCACTGTCTGTAAAGTGGCTCTCGGAGCAGGTCGACCAGCCTGACCAGCTGGCGCGAGTTCTCGGTCGATTCGTTGAAGCATATGAAGAATGGATCGAACAGCAACGTGCTGAAGCCGGGATGTTACACGAGCAGGTAGCGGTCGAGCTCGCGTCTCGCGCTGGGGGGTGGGCAAAGAGAATGCGTCAGGGCGTGCGCCGCCTTGAGTCAGACGCGATCGCACGCCGGGCATTCGGAATGGCGAATACTGCGATGGGTGAGCAGATGGTTCTCACCTCCTATCTCAAGGAAGTTGCTCGAAAGAACCAGCATTTAATCGATCCGACCCCTCCAGAGCTTGCTCACTACGAAGGAAGAGTGTGGCGTCCATTCCAGATAGCGTTCTTTCTCGGAGTGCTGGAGGGACTGTGTAATGAGGAGGCACCAGAGCGGCTTACCGCAGACGTGATATGGTTTCCGACTGGCGGCGGAAAGACGGAGGCCTACTTACTGCTTGCGGCATTTGAATTAATACGTCGAAGGCTGCACGATCACGTTAGCGAAGGTGCCACTGCAATCCTCAGTCGTTACACCTTGAGGATGCTCACCGCACAGCAGTTCCAAAGAACGTCCGCGCTATTCGTGGCATTAGAGCGCCTCAGGCGGGCCGATCCCCGATTGCTCGGAGATCGGTCATTTCGCCTGGGGCTTTGGGTTGGTGGCAGAGACAAAGGCCTCACGCCAAACACCTACGTGGAGGCGCACGAGAAGCTCGAGGACTTCCGCAGCGGAGTGGGAGATCGAAAAAATCCATTCCTCCTGTCACGTTGCCCTCGCTGCGCGGCAGACCTGTTTCCAGACGACTCGAAGAAGTGGGGAGTTGTCGCTACCGAGCAAGAGTTCCGACTCTTCTGCCCAAATAGTCGATGCGAGTTTCACGAGCAACTTCCAGTCGATTTGGTCGACGAATCTCTGTATCGGCATCCGCCGAGCATGCTGATCGGAACCGTCGACAAGTTTGCGCAGCTTACATGGCGAGAGAGCGCGCGAGTGTTCTTCTCTGGCGTCGACGGTCGCTCCACTCCGCCTAGCCTCCTAATCCAAGACGAATTGCACTTGATTGCCGGGCCGCTCGGTACTCTGGACTCGGCCTATGAAGCTGCAATCGAGCAAATCATCGTGCGGAGTGGCGGCAGTGTTCCGAAGATCATTTGCTCGACTGCCACAATCAAGAATGCCTCCGAGCAAGTACGCGGGCTGTACGCAAGGCCCTCTTACGTGTTCCCTGCGCCAATTAGGAGGTGGGATGACGCGTTCTTCTTCCGGAGTGACTACGAACGGACCCGCAGATACGTCGGAGTGATGGGGCAGGGCTACACCAGAGCGCTGATGGGTCTTGTCTGGACCTCGGCGGCGCTCTTGCAGGCCGTGCAGGAATCGAACTCCCTCACTGACGATGAACGTGATGCATTCTGGACTTTAGTTGCATATCACAATAGCCGGCGCGAACTCGGGCGAACGATGACCGCCGCCCGCGACGAGATTCCTGCTCGTGTTCAGGTCATCGCGAGCGCGCCAACAGGCGCCCGTGAATTTGGTGGGCAAGGTGTTATGCAACTGAGTGCAACCATGTCGACGACGCTCGACAATGCGATACGTCGACTCGAGACATCTTTGCAGTCAGGTGAACCGTGCTTAGACATCGTCCCTTGTACAAGCATTATGTCGGTCGGCATAGATATCGATCGATTAGGACTGATGCTGGTAAATGGGCAGCCCAAGCTCGCCGCAGAGTACATCCAAGCTACGAGCAGGGTCGGGCGTGGTGATGTCCAAGGCCTCGTGGTAACCGTCTTCAGTGCGATGAAGTCGCGTGATCGATCCCACTATGAAGACTTCAAAGCCTTCCACGAGAACCTATATCGATTCGTGGAGCCGACGAGCGTAACCCCCTTGGCTCCTCCTGCTCTTAGTCGAACGCTGCATGCCTCGCTAGTCGCTGTAATCCGCAATACAACCGTCTGGGGAAGTAATCAGGCCGCGCCCCTCGTCGACCTCGATGGCGACGAGGTGCAGCAGCTAGTGGTGTCTCTCGCAGAGCGAGTGGCTGCTGCAGAGCCGCAGAGCGCGCAACGAGTCCAATCAGAGCTGAAAGGAATTGTTGATTATTGGCGGGATCATCAGCAGCACAACCTCCTCTATCACCGCGGCGTTGCTGGCGCCCAATACGAGACCCTTCTGAGCACGTATGGAGGAGCTGATCAGTCGGGCCTGAAAACGATGCAGACGATGCGACATGTAGACAGTGAGGTTAGCGTCCGAATCGTGCGACCTGGATCCACCCGATGAGCGGAGTTCGCCGTGGACAGCTCGTCACCCCATTTGGGGTAGGCGCTATCGTCGAAGTTGGTCAGGATAGCTTTGTGTGTGCGGATCTATCGCGTTGGGCACCCGCGGATACGCTCGCTCTGCCCGAATCCGAACTTCAGCGAATTACGCGACGAGAGATTCGAACGCCCTTCGCGAGCGCACCGTTTGTCCGGTTTCCGCGTTGGTTGTTCTGCCCGTTGTGCAGAATCATGGTCAAGCTTACGCCGGACAAGGAAGCGGAGCTGATAACGAAGGGCTTCACCACCCCGAGATGTGCTGAGTGCAAAAAGGCGGAGTTAACGCCAATGGGCTTCGTTCAGGCCTGTGAAGACGGTCATCTCGACGAGATCGATTGGTTTCGTTGGGCTCATCGGAACAACCATGTTGCATCAAGCGGACAGTGCGCGCCGGGAGCTGCCCGAATGCATTTCAAGACAACCGGAGCGCGCGGCGGTGACTGGGAGACGCTTCGCATCGAATGCGAATGCGGAGCACGAAATACCCTTGAGGGTCTCACCACCCGTCCATTGCCTGGTAAGTGTCGTGGACGCCAGCCGTGGATGAGTCAAGACGGCGATCCTTGTGATAAGCAGCCGTTCGGTCATCGGCGCGGTGATTCCAATCTCTACTTTCCCGATCAGCTCTCTGCTATCGACATAGTTGTTGATGGTGCGATGCCGACGGGCGGATTGCGAGCCTTTCTGGCAGAACAGTTGGCGAAGCCGACATGGGCTCCAGCGCGCACTATGGCTCAAGCTTTTGCGCCAAAGGACGTGGCACAAGCCTGGAGGCAGTTACTCAGCGACCTTGCGCAAGAACGTGGAGTATCGCTTGCGGAGATTGAAGAGGCCTTTATCCTCGAGTTGGAGGGTAAGCCAAACGTCGAGGCGAATGACCATGATCTATCGGGTGCGACTCAAGAGGAGATACTTCGTCGAGAGTGGCCAGTGCTCTCCCGCAGGAGCGACCTTGAGCACCCATCACTGATAATCAGGGTGCGCCCGCCGCACGAAGACTGGTCGCTACAGCTCAAAGACGCAGTTGAGAGCATCAGTCTACTGCCTCGGCTTCGCGAAGTACGCGCATTGCTCTCCTTTCGACGAGTGTCAGATGGAGGGCTTCGGCAGCCGCTTCACTCTGCTATCGAGAATCACTGGCTGCCCGGTGTAGAGGTGTGGGGCGAAGGAGTCTTCATTCGACTTTCAGAGGAGTATGTATCCCGATGGGAGAACAGCCTTTCGCCTTCGCTGCTCGCGAGACTTCAAAGGCTAGCGCAGCTTCACCAAGGAAGTGGTCGATCCCCCGCCACGGTAACCGCACGGTTTTTGGCTGTGCATACCCTCAGCCATGCGCTTATAAGGCGTCTGGCATTTGACGCCGGCTATTCTTCGACAGCGTTGCGCGAGAGAGTCTACGCCGGCGATGGCATGGCCGGACTCCTCATCTACACGGCAGACGCGGACTCTGAGGGTTCGCTAGGTGGACTGGTTCGTATGGGTGAACCGGCGACTCTGGGCAGAACTCTTGAAGCCGCTCTGAACGACGCTGCATGGTGTTCCGCGGATCCGGTATGCGCAGAAACGCGCTCTCAGGGCGTGCGAGGGATGAACGGGTCGGCGTGTCATGCCTGCTCCCTCATTTCAGAGACAAGCTGCACGTTTCATAATCAGTTGCTCGATCGACACTTCCTTTTAAGTGTCGAAGATGGTCGAATGGATTCGGGGTTGCTCCCCGTTCCCCCGCTTCCGGAGTAATGACTTGTGAAGATGCCGAGGTTTGCTGATCTCGACGATGAACAGCGATCGATCTATCAGGGAGCCCCGCCCGATGGCTCCATCCTTGTGGTCGGCCCCCCGGGTACCGGCAAGACTGTGATGGCGTTTCATCGTGCCACGTACCTAAGGAAACTTGGGCAGTCGCCGTCCCTGATCATGTTCAGCTCCGTGCTCGCAAATTACGCCGGCGCGAATAATAGCCATGCCAAGGACATCGACGTCTCTACGATGCACTCTTGGGCCACGCGGTGGTTTAGGCGAATGGGCGCAGGCAGCCCGCCAATGATTGCCCCACATGTTCATGACTGGGGGGCGATTGCCGCGTCGGTCCAGCGCGTAGCGGCTGGCGGCAGGGCGGAACGGGCAAACTGGGGACATCTCATTGTCGACGAGGGGCAGGATTTTCCTCCAGCGATGTATGGCACGCTCGCGATGCTCCTTCGGCTCGTGTGGTCTGATGCAAGTGCGCCGGCGCTATCCGTTTTCGCGGACGAAAACCAGCGGCTGACCGAGCAGAACTCGACGATAGCAGATATTCGGCAAGCTCTAGCGCTATTAGGTGAGAAGCGAGTGTTTGAGTTGAGCAGGAACTATCGCAATACGAAGCAGATCGCCAGGTTCGCCGCGCACTACTACTGCGGCCTAAGGAGCGGAATTCCACGCGCACCTAGTCGCGAGGGACCCAAGCCGGTGGTCTCGTTTCATCGAGGACAGCCAGCCATGCTCGAATCGATCATTGAATTGATCGAGGAGGCGCGCGACCGTAATTGGGACGTCGGAATCGTATGTCCCAAGGACCGAACTAGAAAGTACATCTACAGCCAGCTTCAGGAGCGCTATGCCAGTGACGACGATGTCGTGGTGCAGTCGTACTCCTACAAGGACGAGTCGTTGAAGGCGTCGGACCTGAAGTTTGACTACTCTAATACGGTGACGGTGCTCTCTAGGCCGAGCGTAAAGGGACTTGAATTCGATGCGGTAGTAGTGGTCGACCCATTTTTGTTGGCCTCTGCGGAGGGCTCAGGAGAACAACAGTTCAAGATGAACATGTATGTTTCATGTTCGCGAGCACGCGAGTACCTGCAGCTCTGCTTCGTTTCCGATCCTGATATGGTCCGACGGCACTTACCAGCGCCTGCCGAGGCGCTCTACGAGGTCTTGGAGAGATAGGTGAAAGAATCGAAAGCTGCCGTAGGCAACTCGGAGGCTCCCAAGGCCAAGAGGCGGCCCCGCAACGCTTCGAAGCGAACGGAGGTGTTGCACGTCTTCGTTTGCCTGCCCGAAACTGAGGCGCTTCTCGCCTTAAGCGGCGGCGCGATCATGCCGTCGCTAAACGTTTGGCGTCCTGGGGCGGACATTCCCTGCTGGATAGACGGAGTTCCTGCCGCTCAGCTAGCAGAGTCACGCGGGATCGTGAGTGACAGCGGTGAGCTATTTGTCTTTACCATTGACGTAACAAGCTTAGGCCGGGATTCGGTTAATGCCGGCGCGGTCCGTTTGCCAATACCGTTGAGTAAGATCTCTGCTGTCTCGGTGAGATCGCGACAGTATCGTGACCAGCTTATCGCGCGTATTAGTGAATTTCCGGATGTGGTACTGGACGGAGTCGAGTTTCGCGTTGAGCCGCATTTGTTTTCAAGTGTGAGTGCTGCGCAGGCGAACTATGAGATCCTAAGCACCCCACGTGAAGCGGCGGTCGATCGTAGACCCGAAAAATGCGCTGGGGCAGTCGCAGGAATTCTCGCAGCGATCGACGCTGGCCTTCTGTCTCGCGAGCGTGCGGAGGATGTCTGGAACGCTCTCGGTGCCTCCGTGGGAGGACAGGATGCAGACATCATGCTCGGGCTGGCGCTCGGCAGTTCCCTCAGCGTTGAATCCGTTGACGAGCTCTCAAGTGAGGTTTTGGTCGCTGTTCTTCGGAGACTAGGCTCAATTTCGGCCCAAACAGGTTTTGAGCCCATTCAGTTCTTGGATGCGATCTATGCGGATGTGCACTCGACGGGGCGGTTAGCCGACCTTGCCGGCTTGGATCGGTTTATTGCCGCCGCTAAGCCACTGGTGTCATTGCATCCTGGTGGTAATCGAGAGCTCTTGCAGGATGGCGGTGCTATTGTTCTACGTGGGGTGACGGCGTTCCTGCGCTCGCCATCAGTCGAGAAGCTTGCCGCGACGGCGGTTCGTGGAGGACGCGTAGGGAGTCATGTTGCGACATTCGCAATGTTCTTGGCTGGCTATCTAGAGGGGATCTTTGCTCTGCCAAGGGACATAAAGGCCAGTACGAAGGAACGACTTTGGGGTCTAGGGCAGCTTGCCGAGGCGATTGGGTATGGCGCTCGAGTCGAGAGTGGAGCATCAACTCTATATGAGAATGGCACTGCCTTTAGAGCACTCAGTCTTTTCGGTCGCGTGGTTAGGCGCTCAGAAGTCGGGATGCCGAAGTGGTATGAGCGATTCGCGGTTGCCGCGAACGAGGCCGGGCTGCAGATCGGTGCCTCTGACAACGGTCCCGCCATTTTGGTCGAACGCAATGGGAACTCGATTACGCTCGCTGCGCAAATGGTCGCGCCGGCGTTCCTGTTCCCATCTCAAGATCTCGTGCGGCTGACGCTATCCATCGCGTCGCCGAAGACAGCGTCCGCTAGGATGCAGATCTCAGAAGCCATCGGTCGCGCTGGTCTTGTGTACGATCTCAGCGCTGATTCGGCAGGTATTTCTGTATCGCTTTTCCTCTCCGACGCGATCACCAGCGCATCTCTCCAGGCAGGGGTTGAACGGCTACTCGAGTTCTGGTCAACGCAATCCACTGCCAACCGCGCGCCAGCAAATAAGCGAGTGAAGCGGAACACCCAAACCAAGGTTGAGAGCGAGCGTAAAGAGTAAAGCTCATATGGCTGAGATTACGCTTGCAGATTCAGCAGCAAATGCTGAGACCGAATTGCGCAATGCTCTTGCCGGTCGTCGGCTCATTTTCGAAATAGGGATCGACAAGTCATTTCGTGATGCTGTGCTTGAGCGCGTGCTTGGCGTCATCGAGCATGAGTGCGGAGCCAACTACATGTTGCTCGCCTCCCACTATCCTGCGCTCCTTTCTGTCGCAATCGCGGCGGAGGGAGTCTTTGAATACCATGAGGGTGACCTGTGGGGCCGGATTAGACTGCCGCATAGTGGTGGATGGGAAGTCGGCAAAGCATTTGAATTCGCAATTGCAAGCTTAGGACTAGAGACCTTTCGCGCGTTCGATGAGCAGTCCGCGTCTCGCTATGTTTCACGCGTCCTTGCGCACGGTGGGGTGCCGGTCTACTGCCTAGGCGATCTCTTTCGCCTAGTGCATCAGGCGCGAGCACGTGGGTTTGGGGACGAACAGGAGATTATCGACCTTCTTCGCGACGGGGCACAACTCGGAGTGCAGCTCGATCGCCCGATAGTGCGCTTTCTGTGCTCCTCCGGGAGTATCGGTGCGGACTTTCTCGAGCGCGTTCTGGAATTGCCAGAGGCCGCAGACGGTGCATTGGCGAGCGCTGATCTGGCGGCAGAGGTCGGCCTTCCGTCGTACGTGGTACAGGAGTACCGACGCCTTCAAGCAAGTCTGGACAGCGGCACGCGCGTACTTCGAATGTGTCCGCGTCCCCGCCTCTTGTTCAGGTATGAAGCGCTGTCGGGTCCGGAACTGCAAATCCCCTCGAACGAGAGGTACTCACCGGTAGAGGTTATTCACCAGAACTCCGGAAGAACATCCACGCAGGTCACGGTAACCGGCGGAGCGGATGCAGCCCTCCTTATCCAGCCCGCGCCGCGTTGGCGCGTTACTTATATGAGCGCGGATGACGGGAGCATGCATCACTCGGGTGTTGCGGGCGTCACGGAGGAGCGACCGTTTCTGGTGTTCCGCTTGGACAATGGCGAGCAGATTAATGACGGTAGGTTCTGCCCTGTTTCGAGTGTTGTCGTGCTTGCGCCAACGTTGCTGGAGTCTAGCGATGACGAGGTACGTGTAGTTCAGCATTATGAGCTTCGCTCAAAAGGATGGGACGGGTGGACGGTTCACCATTTGGAACTCGGCGGGAGCGCGACGTTAACCGGTGCCTTGGGGCTCGATCGATTTCGGATTAACCTCGGTAGGCAGTCAAGAAGGGCGCTCAATGTTGAAAACGAAGTGCCTTTCGTCTCGACTGCAGAGGGCCATCCGATACTGGACGGTCCGCCGATATTCCGCGCTGTCCCGTGGGAGGATGGTGCTGAGTCGCTGTGGCGTATTGTGGTGAGGCAAGGCACGGGCGTAATCGCGTCCCTACAGCCGGCCGCTACACCCGATGCCTTCTCAAGACAAATCGCCAGTTTACTCGGCGGGAAGTTCATGCCGGCGCTGACGCTCCGGATGCTTGGACCTATGGGGGAGAGCATCAGGTACACGTGCGCCATTGCTCCCCGAATTCAGGTTTTAGGGCCTTCACATGCCTTGATGCCCGGGGAGAGCACCGACGTGCGCATTGAGATCGGGCCAGGGTGTTGGGTGATGGATGGATTCTCTAGAGAATGGCCGCTGAGCATAAGTGCTGACAACGCGCGCCAGACATTCACGGTCGGTTCGGGCGGCGAATACCTCTCAGTACAGCTGCGACTGCCGATCGTTCGCTGGCGAATCGTGAGCGAGTCCAGATTCTCGCAATTCGACAGCACCGCCATCACAGCTACGTATTCTGCAAAGACAGTTCCGAATGTTCAGCTAATCTTGGACTTATCTGAGTTCAATAGCGCGGCTGAGATCGAGTTGGTTCAGGGGAATGGCGGCGGTTCAAGCAAGTTTCAGGTCAAGTCGGGGCCGATCACCTGCGTTGACCTCTCCAGTGTCATCGCTGATGCGATCTCCGATGAGAATCTGTACTTCGATGTGATTCTCCATTGGCGAGAACGTTCGTCACTGCTAGCTCGCTTCGAGGAGTCAATTTCAGTGACTCTCGAAGCGGTAACTCTTTCCGGTACCCCCACGGACCGATGGCTTCATTTTCGACTCTCGGATAGCCGAAGGCTTGCAGGCCGAGCACTCCAAATCGCCTCATTGGACCGTCCTTGGACCCGTCCGGTCATTGAGTACTTGCACGAGCAGGGCGCTGAGGGTAACGTCGCTTGCACGCGCCTGCTGCCTGGTCGATACAGCGTTGAGCTGGTGCTCCATGATGCGAATGGTGAGTTCCACAAGCTGGAGAGCTCCGCGCCCGCACATATTGAGATCCCATGGCCACAGCGAATCGAGGACTTTGGAGAGCCTGAGGACGAGCGAGAGCATCTGCTCCGGATATTGGTGCGCTCTGATTATCCGACTCCAACGCTCCGAAGCCCCGGCGCTGCCGTAAGCGCGGCGATGACGCTACTCGGTTCTGATCGCTGCGACAGCCGCGCAGCGCAGGCGCTGATACGAACGCTGGCACTCCCCGGTGAGCAATGGTTGCGAGGGGCAGATGAGGCAGTTGCATTAGCCGGATCAAGATCGGTGGTCGTACGCGCAAGCGCGCGATTGATGGCGTACGTGATCGGTGGAGGCGACCTGCGCGAGTGGCCAGACGAAGGGCCGACGCTCTTACGTCTGTTGAAGTGTTCAAGCGATCGCTCACCGTGGTCGCGAGAGCGCTTTGCCGAAATGTCGGGAGTGTTTTCAGATGCTCCCCTTACGTTTGAGGATCTGCTGGGTTCGCGAGCGCGACATGCGTCGATTCGGTCGCTTAACTCTGTCCTTAGGAGCTTAAGAAGGATCGAGGCATCAGTGCTCTCAATAAACGGACGCGCACGTGGGCTCCTTGAGGTGCGCAGCTGGTGGAATTCTGGAGATCCCCAGAAGAATGCCTGGATCATTACGCTCGCTCGGAATGCGCCCTGCAGTCCTGCGGATCTCGAGTTACTGCCACCAAACGTACGGCGCGAATGCGTGCTAGCCCGTGAGTGGCTCCGGCGTGGCGACCATCCCGACGGAGGCGCAGTTGCTGCACTTCACGTGGCCTCGTTTGAAGCGGCCGTACACTTGGGCTTTTTCTCGAAGCGCGCGTCAGCGTGCGCCGAGTTTCTCGCTTCCGTCGCCAAGACATTTCCTGAGTACGTGGAAACAAGGCTGGCATACGCGCTTCGCCAGCGTTTGTATCTCGCGGAGACCTGCGAAATTGCGTGACTATACGCATTCAGCCTGAAAGCATCTATGGCCGGGAGCATCGCCAGCACGTCATACCCCGGATGAGCCGATGGAATTCCCGGTTAGTGCCTTCGTATTACAATCACATCATTATGCCGGCTATAGTCGCGTTCATCCAATACGTCTCCACCCGATAGTCGCGACGCGATCCCGCGGAACCTCTCGGAGCAAGGCTTTCATGAGCAGCAGAGAGGCGCTAAGCCTCTAAAGCACAGGCCGGACTAGATTCTGGAGTTGCGCCATACCTGAATGGACGTATCACGCCATTTCGGGGGGAGCCGACGTCCGAGCGCGCGAACTGTCTTGAACGGCTGACGCGATTGGCCTGGCGAACTTGGGGCCGGCGGCATGGAAAACCCACGCGTCCTCACTGTGGTGGCTTGGTGTGACTCGTTGGTCGAGCACGCAACCCGCAGAGTCGTGGACGATTTCTTAAAACGGACATTAAGTTGCAAACGATTCCCCCAAACGAGAGACTCCCATGCTCCCCAGCGGCGTATTGCAGAGGCTACGTTACGACCGCTCCCACCCGGTCGGCTGCGTAGAGCGCGGCTATACTGCATCGACAAATTCGCCGCAATGTCGACACGTAGTTCGCTTTCTGGTGATTCGACGTCCGCACGTAGGGCAGGGGCGGCCGCGCGGCGGGGCATCTTTCGACGCATATGCTCCAAGATTCTCACGCACACGAAGCCGTGCAGCCTCCCGCTTCTGAAGCAGCTCTTTGATGAACCGCTCTGCCTTTCGTCGATTGACGAAGCAGCCATTCTCATCCTTGCCAGCATCAAGGCGATGCCTCAGTAACGGGTCGCCCAACAGGCTAAAGTAACGAGTCTTACTGATGCCGGCGAGCTGCTCAAACTCGCGGCGATACATGCGAGCAGGTGGGCGAGGCATAGGAGGATAAGTCGACGTAAATGAAGGCTCTCGTCGACCTTGCCTTCACCGCCCAGCCCCTGTCTAGGGGCTAGCCTTGCCCTTCTTCATGCGGTTAGTCGGTCGTCGGCTCTCTGTCTTCTCCAGCATTCGCTGGAGGCATGCATCTGGGTGATGGGGATCAAAGGATCGCCAGAATGCCATCCAGTCGTCTTCAGGATAGTTGCCGAGCGCCCGATCAACCACAGCGTCAAACCATCGCGGATTCTCACAGCTACGCGCATTGCGGTGTCGTTCAAACGCGGCTTGTAGCTGATGGTAATGCTTGCGAAGCGTATGCTCCTCATCGTTGGTGAGCCACATCGCTGTCGTCCAATCCTGTCGAATGCCACCCCAGTAGCAGGCGATCTCTGTCCGAGTAATGTGAGCCGAAAATATGCTACGATAACGATCGGTGAGATCGGGGGAGTCGTACGTTGGAAGGTCGCGCTTCAGTACTTTTGTGCAGACTCGATGCATAGCCTCGCCGTAGATGTTCGAGAGCATGTCTTCGCTAAAGTTTCCTCGCCAATCTGGAGGCGCTGGTTTGCTGAATGACGCTGGCTCGGCGGCCATCACCAAAGCCGACTCATTAAGGTTCTGTTGCGCCACATACTTTGACACTTGGGCTGCTCGCGGACGCGGCGTGACAAAGAATGACCAGCAATCGGTATCCGGTTTATAGTCCTCAACAGAATTGAGCAGGCCGGCGTCCGCCAAGGCTCGTGGTCGCGCCAGAGTCAGATAGTCAAAGGCGAGAATTGGATCGAGGAATGCCGGGGTAATATCCCGTCGCCGCTCATTCGTCTCCTTGGCCTTGCTGGTCACTTTCAAGCGGACGGACTGTGGATCGAGTCCACTCCACCGGGTCGATAGCTTGAGCAATCCGCAAATGCGCCCATCCTTGTCCCGCTCCCACGTAGGAATGATCTGCTCTCCGAGCATTGCACCGGCGTAGTTCTTAATTCGGAGTCCGTCGTCTGTGAGGATTAGTGTCACCATCCATCGCCGAAGCGCCTCACAGTACTTGGCTACTAGTCGACCGCTATCGCGCGAGTCGACGTTCCCAACGCGATAGAGTCGTTCATTTATGGCCCGGCGCGCCTCGTAAGCCTCTTGCATGAGGAACGGGAGGCCCATGCACATCATTTGCGGCCACGAGATGGGCAGGGAGGCCTTATTCTTGCGGCCGGTCAGAGCTCGAGGACGATTGTACTCGCCGATATGCCGTACAATGGCTTCATACTCATTACGTACCCGTGCCCAGAGCTCGGGCTTCTTCTTCTGAATTACGTCCCCAAAGAAGGCATAGGTAACCATCCACGCTGACTCAAGATGCGCCTGGAGCTTTTCGGTGTACACCGGAACGACGTCACGTTCATGGGCAGGGTTCGCCAACGTGAGCGGGCTGTTCGCGTACGATCGGGCGGCAGATGCTTCAAGGAGAAGGCGCATCAAGGAGCGATGCTCCAGTGTCAGATCACCGGCACTGTCGGATCCGAGATAATCGGCAAGTTGTGCGCGGCGCTCATCATCAGAGCGGACCTCAGTCGGACGCGTTTGCAGCCATAGATCCATCCATTTAAGCGTTGTGAGTTCGGCTGGAATATCGGCGCGCTCTCGAATCAGTGTGGCCACCACCCAACTCGCCATGTCCACTCGCGCTGACACCCACCCCGGCGATAGTCCACGATGTTGTGCGCCATCCAGAACTCGCTCTAGCGACGTTCCCAAGAGCGGTGCCAATAGTTTGATTGCGTCTAGAGTCGTAATAGTTCGTGGATCTCCAACATAGCCAGCCGCCAGCAGTCGTTCCGGGTAGTCCGGCAGGCTCTTGATCCCCAACCCGTCTCGACGAACTAACTCATAGGCGCGTGGTAGGTGGTTGGCGCCGATCAGCTCCGCGGCACGTCGGTACGAGCTGAGTGCAAGGTCAATCTCCTTTCGTCGCCACCCTGACTGCACTCCCCATTGATAGATATGCACCGCCTCGGCCGGCAGATCCTCTGGGCGAGTCACTCCGTGTAAGAGAGCTAACTGCGCGAGGCGAAGGATGCCGCGTCGATAACCCTTTGCAGTCCCGTGCTTGATCTGTTCATTTGCCTCGGCTTGGACTATCGCTTCGTAAAGTTGGCGCCAATCCTCGGGTACCCGGTTTTCACATACCGGCTGCGGTGTACGTTCGATATCACGACCTGTCACCGCGCTCACGAAGAGTCGTACGTTGGCCCGTTCCTTGGCGGGATCTGAGCGCTCGTTGCCTGGTGCTTGAGCACCCTCATAGGCAAATTGCGGCAGTGCTGACCAGAGGGGCTCCAGATCCACTTGCTGAAGCTCGGCGTCGGAGAACTCTCGGCCGTGAATGCGGTAGGCGGCGTATCGAACCGCGGCGGTCACATTAGACAGGATCGGAGCGATACGAGAGGCCGCAAACGGCCCTTTCGCTCCTGTTTTCCGGTTGATAATGTCGCCAGCGGTTGCTAACGCTCGAAAGCGAGCCGTCGCCTCTGACAAGGTAATCATAAGCTGCTCTCCGCAGACTCGACATGGTCGGCTGGGTCACAACACGCCGGTGCAACACCGCATCGACGTGCTCGAGTTACGAATCCACACCAGTTCACTTGGGTTCGGGCTGGTTGCAGGCATGCTAAGTCGTTGTTCTTACCGGTCGGAAGTTCAGCAATTCCGAACAGCACCCTGAGACTTTGCAGGATGGTAATCCGCGCCGTTCGGTGACCACCTCGGTTAAGGCTGGTTCGTTAAACGCTTTAGGTGGTCGCGATTCAGGCAGACCCTTGCCGAGTGCCGAGGCGCCGAATCGTAAGGCTGATCGAGCACCCCTTCGCACGACTTACCGTGCGTTCGCCGCCGGTCCCGGCACAACATGCCTGACGCGGTCTTTGTGATCACAGCATCGCATCGCCACTACCTCTACGGCTTGGCATGCGAGGTAGTCGATAGCAACCCAATTCATTGACAACAGATCCGCCTACGTGGCTTGCTGGGGTATGCACTACTCCGTTCTCCAGATTCGCCTCGATGAGCCGATCAAGGCAGAGACGCTTGAACTGCTCATTGATCCCGCAATTACAGATCCCGCAGCTTGCGATCTTCTGGCGCTCGAGCTCGAGGAGCTTTGGGTCCAGATTCCCTACGGATCATTCATCCAACTGAACCGCCGGTCAATTGACTCTGCAAAATCATGTTGGAATGTTGACTTCCACCTTCGCATTTCTGATAGCCAAACGATTGTTCTTCCTCTGTCACCGCAAGCGATCTGCTGGACCAGAATTTCCGACTACATCGGGATAATCCGTGAGGCCTTTTCGCTCGGCAGGACCTTCGAGAGGGAGGACCTCTAGTGGGCATGATTTTCGAGAACGAAAAGGGCGCGGACTCACGTCGTTATCAATTGGTCGCAGGTTGGCGAGGCCATGATTCGCCGCATCGATGGCTGAGGCTAGATCGCCAGCGCAACCTTCAGTGGCGGTAGCGCGAACGAATGGTTTGCTAGTGACAGGAGGACTTGCCGCGTCGCAACCGCGACATGCGTGCTTTGGCTTAGACGGCTGATTTCGCCTACAATCACCAGACCTCGACGCGCCCGTGAGAGGGCAACGTTCAGCAATCGCTTGCCATCCGCACTTCCCAAGAAGACCGGCTTCGCGGGATCGTCGTCAATCGTCAGCACCACAACATCCGCCTCGTCTCCCTGAGCGGCATGGATGGTCGAGACGGCCTGCGCTAGGCTGCTGCCCGTGGAAGGGGGCACATTGCGCTCCAGCAGCGATCGGATGAGGTGTGTCTGAGCTCGATAAGCGGAGAGGATGAGGATCGAGCCAGAGGCCTGCTGATTTGGATGGCCCGATACTTGGCGAACGATGTCGGCTACTATCGATGCGTGCTCCACCACTGCATGGCCACCGTATGCCTTGTCGATTGTCCGTCCAATTGACGACGTGTCAACGACCACCATTGATCCAGCCGTAGGATCCATCGGCCAGGATATTGGACGAAGCCGGGGGATAGTCGAGGGTGCCGTACGTAGCCGGCCCTCATAGAATGCGCCGGACACGAAGTCTGCTATCGCTGGGACCATTCGATACTGCTCCGTCAACATGACCCATGTGGGTCCACTGCAGTCGCCGCGGTCGGTTGCTGCGCCATGACGTCGAAAGACGTCTTGTCGAAGCTCGCCCAGGGGCTTCTGCAATGGAGCCCCGAGCTGCATCGGGTCGCCGGCAATTATCAGCCGCTTACGAGGCAGGCCGGCTGCAATCCAGACCGTCGGCGGCAGCATCATGGAGGCTTCATCGATCAAAAGCGTGTCGAACGCACCTTGGAAGTGCGTCCGGTTCAGGTAGAGCTGCGCTACGGGACAAACTACGATCTGTGCTCGCTCAACCACCTCAGAAGTCCATTGACGCACCATTTCGGGCGTTGGGTCCATGGGAATCACTGTGTTGACCAGCTCCATGGACACTCCGCTCGGAGCGGTTCGAAGATGGTGTAGGTAGTCCGCGGCCCACCGCTCCGCCACGCGCGATGGCAGTAAACGCTCCTTTTCGTCGGCGCTCAGCTTTTTGTCACGGGGACCCAGGCGGATCACTTGTGCATCATAGTCTCGCCCCACGACGGCTTGGTAGCGACGCATACAGCGTGTCGCGATCTGATCAGCGGTGGCGTTGCTCGGAGTAGCGACCAGCACGCGTTGCCCGGCGAGCGCGTGAGATATGGCTATTTCGGTCAGGGTGGTGGATTTTCCCGTCCCGGGCGGTCCCCAGATCAACGTGACGTCGGCATTGCTGCAGCGCGCCAGACACGTGAGTTGCTCTTCGTTCAGCACCTCGGAAGCACGCTCAAGATCTACGTTCACCGAGGGCGGCGAACCCGCCGAAACTGATGGGTCATTCAGCGCCCGTAGCGCCAGTTCGTAATTGAAGCCATCAGAATGCGGTCGATCCATTTCTCCAACTATCTCACGCATTACGGCTATCTGTCGTTCCAGCAACCAGCTCTGATCGATCTCCAGGGTAGCGCCGACTAGCGAGCACGGATCAACTGGTTCGCTGGATATGACCCGCACACCACCCTTGATTTGGCGCTCGAGCTCTACCGCGATCCATTTCTCTCGGAGGGTAATTCGTCCAAGGTCGAGCTCGTGATTGGGAAGGGGCCTACGCTGGCGCATGTCCAGTGTAAGCTCCAGGACTGACCCAACTCCTCCACTCGCGTGTTGGGCCCGAATGATGGGATACCGAATAGCAGCTTGTCGCTTTGCCTTCAGCTCATGGGATAGGGCGATAGCCATCGCTCCCGCCATCATCTTGGTTGCCTTCATTACCTCGCTCGAGCAACTCGGTGCCGGCACAGCCGACCTCCACGGGAAGGGTGTGGAGCGACCTTAGCGACGCCGGCGGCGGCGGCGAATTTCCTGATGACGCCGCGGTGACAAGCTGACTTACCGTTCCTTCATGATTCATGAATCCACCCTCGTCGAACGCCTCCGGGAGCGGGCACGCTACCATGATGACCTTGCCAGGCGTTGGCGCCAGCTGGCTCAGATCCTCGAATGTGACGAAGCCAATCGACCCACCCGATGCCTCAGTGACTTGGGCCTATCGGTCTTCTGTAGGCATGCCGATATCGCGCCGCGTTCGGATCCCCCTCCTTGAACCGGGAGGTGCGTAGACGCCCAAAGCGTTTGCTTCCGAGCGAGCCGCACCATGGAGCGCGCGAGGACTCACGATGGATTTCGAGTTGCCGACGGGCTACGGATCGCCATTTGCCGTGCCATGATGCCCAGATTGTCTGCGTGCGCGAATTGACCCGCCCGCGGTCGGGGCGATATCCTGCCCGCGCCCGCCGCGCGTCGCTACAGCCCGTCGTCGCCGGGGATCCTTGCAACGAGCCGCAGGAGCCCCGCGCGGATGTCGGCGTCGTGCACGAGGGCAATGCATCGGAGCACGTCGGCCCGGGTCACAATTGGCTGAAGGAACGAGGGCGTCAGCCAGAGGTGGTGCGCAAACTCCCGGAGCGCGTCCGCATTGGGGAACACATGCTCGTGCAGGAGGGCCTTGGCCAATTCAGCGTTCTGCGGCGCAGGAAGCACCTCCAAGGCCCGGACCGGCAGATTGGCGACCGCGTAGTTCGACGCCAGTGGAATCAACTCCGCGCACCAGGCGGCATCGGCCAGCACACTCGCGTGGGTCAGGAGCGCCTCGGCGCGCTCGCTGTGGAGGAATGGATCATGGCGGTAGGCGGCCCGAAGCACGTCCTCCGCAAGACTCAGAGACGTGAGCGGCGCTCCAAGCTGCTCTCGCTCGACCTCCCGCAGAAGCTCGGCGCGGACGTGTAGCGGCTCAGCGGGATCGGTGATGATGAAGACCGCCGCAGCGAGCCCCTCCCGCTCCCGACCGGTCGGGAGCTGCTCCAGCGCGCCTCCCACACGAACGGCGGCGAACGACGGGGCGAGAACTCGCTCAGCGCGGGCGCGCCACCTGGGTTCTTGGAGCAGCACGCCAATCGCCGCGAACCAACGCATGACAAGCCCCAGCAGAGTGGGCAGATCAATCATCAGCAGCGCCCACACGGCATCGATCGATTCCAGCGGGATATCGTCCCGCGTCAACAGATGCTCCGAATGCCCGCGGCTCACCACGTACCTCGCCAAGTCCGGCGTAACGACATCCACCCGGCGCACGGCCTCGAGAATTGTGTTGCTGCCCCACGTCCACATGGCATCGAGCGGTATCTCCGAGTGACACTGTCGCAGCAGTTGCTCCACGTCCTCGTCGCGGACCACGTGAGCCGCGCTCATACGCTCTCCTCAGCAACTCCACACGGCGGGTGCACGGCCGCGTCGGCGCCGACGGTACTCAGCACGCGAAGGAGCGCGACGCGCACCTCGGCACTCCCGACGACTGCGAGGCATCGCAGCACGTCGGCGCGGGTCACAACGGCGTGCAGAGGCGGCTCCCACCACAGGTGATGGGCGAAGGCGTGCGCCGTCGCCGGATCCTCAAGGACGTGGTCGTGGAGGATGGCGATCGCCCGCTCCCGATTGCGGGGCGTCGGCAGCAGCTCAAGCGCCCGCTGCGGCAGATCCGCGACGACGTGGTGAGACACGTGCTCGATCAACGCGGCACACCACGCCGCGTCGGCCAGGACGCACGGATATTCCAGCAGTGCGTCTGCCGCCGCCGGTTCGATGAATGGATCGTGCCGGTACGCCGCGCGGAGCACGTCCTCCGTGAGCGGCAGCGATCGCAGCGGAGTATAGACCTGCTCCCGCTCGAGTTCGCGCAGGAGCTCCGCGCGAACGTGCAGGGGTTCAGCGGGGTCGATGATCAAATAGGCCGCCGCCGCGTACCCCTCGTGCTCGCGACCGGTTGCTAAGTCGCCGAGCATCCCGCCGATGCGAAAGACAGCGAATGAGCGCTTGAGAAACCGTTCCGCGCGCTGGCGCCACGCCAGCTGGCCCAAGAGGACGGGGACGGCTGTGAACCAGCGTACCGAGATGCCATGCTGGTTTGGGAGATCGAGCATCAGCAGCGCCCACACGGCGTCCATCGCCTCCGCCGGGAGATCGTCCCGCATTAGGAGGATTTCTGGATAACCGCGGCTCACCACGTACGTCGCCAACGCGGGGGTGACGAGATCCACGGACTGCACGGCCGCAGCGATAATTTCTCGGCGCCACGACCACATGCCCTCAAGCGGTACGTCCGAGTGACACTGATGGAGCAGACGCGCGACCTCCTGTTCGAGCACCTCGGGCGGCAGGCTCATGCGCGCTCCCCCGCGACGTCGCTCGAAGTGTTCACAGAATCAGCGTCGGCGCGGACGCGACTCAGCATGCGAAGCAGCGCGCTCCGCACGTCGATGACATCGGTCGCCGCCACGCAACGCAGCACATCGGCCCGCGTCAGAATCGGGAGCAGCCTTGGCGCCATCCGGCACACCTGCGCGGCGAACACCCGCGTGGCCTCCGCACTGGCAAAGACGTGGTTCTGCACGATGGCGATGGCCCGCACCACATTGTCGGGCGCGGGCAGTGCCTCCAGGGTCCGCAGGGGAAGTTCGGCTAGGACATACGGGCTCACGTTGGTCGTCAACGCCGCACACCAGGGCGCATCCCGCAGCACACACCCGTGATTCAGCAGGACCTCGGCGACAAAGGGAGAGGTGGAGAACTGGTCACGGTACGCTGCCCGCAGGACGTCCTCCGAGATCGCCAAATGCCACAACGGCGAGAAGAACGTGTCGGCCGTGTGGGCCACGAGGGCTCGCAGCATGCGCGCCCGACGCCGGAGGGGCTCGCTGGGGTCGGTGATGAGAAAGGCCGTCGCCGCGTAGCCCGCACTCACCTCCCCCGGGGCGAGGCGCTTGAGCGCGCCGCGTCGGCGCATCGCCCGAAATGACGGGGCCAGAAAGCACACCACACTGGTCCGCCACGCATCCTCGCGCAGGAGCAGTCCGACCGTTCCTGACCACTGCCAGCTACTCTCCGCGTCGTCGCAGAAGTCCCCGATCAAATGCGCCCAGACCGCATCCATCGATCGCCGCGGAATGTCGGGCCGAAGTAGCAGGTACTTCGGATAGCCGCAGGCTATCACGTAGGTAGCCAGTTCGGGACACACCACGGGGATCCGATGCACCGTCTCCGCGATCACGTCCTCTGGCCACTCCCCCATGAACTCGTGTGGTGTTCCTGCCTCGCACTGCGCGACCAGCAGCGCGATATCCTGATCGTTGACGTGCGATGGCGCATGCATGCGTACTCCTCCAGTGGCGAGGGACAGCCGTGGACCAGCGCACCGTAGCGATTCGCCACGATGCTGCCGATCGCCCATGCATGAGGGTGCGAGCGGTTTGGCGCCCGCGACAACGCCCGCCCCACCACGTCCGCACTGGTCGTGGGACGCGATGGGGCGCGAGCGACTACGCTGGGCTCGTCACCAATCCGTTCGTCACGAAGAACACGTCGATCGCTCGCTGAATCGCGGTCGACTCCTCGCACAAGACTTCGCCCTCCAGCCGCACCAGCATCCGGCGCAGAATGAGAGGCTTCGTCTTCGCCCACAGCTCGTCGTCCAGCACCAGTAGCAGCGCGAGCTCACGCGACTCCTCCCACTCTGGCAGGGTGAGGAGTTCCTGGAACTCCGCCTCGGTGAACAGGCTCGTGGGCGTGGGTGGGGTCGGCGGCGTGGTCGCCACGCGGCGCTTCATTCGGGCCATGCGCACTCCTTGGGTTTGAGGGCGCGAGAAGATACGGATGGCCGCGCCAAAACGCAGGCAAAATTCCCAACAACCCGTTTATATGGCGTCGGCGCGCAGCTGCATCTCATCGACTGAAGCGATCGCGCTGCCAATTCCCGGGGTGGTACTAGCAGAGGAGAAGCGACGACAGGCTCGGCGCTGGATATTCCCGATCAGTACTTTCGGCGATAGAAAACCAAAGTTCGGGTTGCCACGCCGTTGCTCGGGTCAGCGTAAGTGAAAGGGCGCGACGACAGGTCGGGCGACGCCGACGCGCACTCCACTCGCGTGTGGCGCACTAAAAGGACAGCTCGTCCCCCTCAGCATGGGTGAAGCGGGAAAAACTGAAATGGAGCGACGACAGGTCCGCTGTCTGAGGCCCCCATCCACACGCGTGTGGATGGGTATTTGAGCAGTTGGGGCTCCGGTCGGATCTCAGAGGTGGCCCCCAAGGTGAAACGGAGCGACGACAGGTCTGCTGCCCGAGGCCCCATCCACACGCGTGTGGATGGGTATTTGAGCACTTAGGTCTCGGCCGGATCCCGGGGGTGGCCCCCAAAGTGAAACGGAGCGACGACAGGTCCGCTGCCCGAGGCCCGATCCACACGCGTGTGGATGGGTATTTGAGCACTTGGGATCGGTCA